>JBEARM010000001.1:0-51127 GCA_041163175.1 Pseudomonadota bacterium
GCGCGGGAACTCCACGATCTCCGTGACTTCTTCCTTCGCCTCATCGCAGCCGGCGACATCGGCGAAGGTGATGTTGTTGTTGTTCTCGTCGAGCATGCGGGCCTTGGACTTGCCAAAGGAGAAGGCACCACCCCGGCCGCCACCCTGCATCTGGCGCATAAAGAAGATCCAGACCCCGATGAGCAGCAGCATGGGGAACCAGGACACGAAAATGCTCATCAGGAGGGATGGCTGCTCCTCGGCCTTGGCCGAGACCGACACACCGTACTTCATGAGGTCGGAGACCATCCAGAGGTCTTGCGGCGCATTGACCGTGATGATTCGCTCGTCGGTTGTTTGTGCCTTAACGATGCGGCCGTCGATGCTGGCTGAACGGATGCGACCTTGCCGGGCCTCTTCCATGAACTGGGAGTAGGAGACTTCGGTGCCCATGCGCTGGCCGCCGTCGAACTGCCGGAACACGGAGAAGAGCACAAGGCCAATCACCATCCAAATGGCAACCTTCGAAAACGTATTGTTCAACTCATCATCCTTTCTGATGACACTTCTTCAAGGTCGAGGCTACACCAAAACCCTGGCGCCCCCGAATACCTGACTAAGACACTAGGATATATCAACTGGCCTCAATCGCAAGCCTCGGGGCGTAAATCCCTACCCAGCAAAAACAGCTCCGAGGACTCCGCCCGGGAGGCCGCCGGCTTGCGGGAACTCACCCGGTGGAAGACCTTCTTGAAGGCCGTCACCAGCTGGCTGTAGCCACTGCCCTGAAAGGTCTTCACCAGGAGGGCGCCCTGGGGCTTGAGATGTTGACTCGAAAAGGCCAAGGCCAGTTCACAAACATGCATGATCCGAGCGGCATCTGCCACGCCCACACCCGATAGATTGGGGGCCATGTCGGACAAAACAAGGTCTACCTTGCCGCCCTGAAGGCGTTCGGCCAACTGGGCCTCCACCTGTTCATCCCGAAAATCGCCCTCAATGAAGATCACATCGGCCACAGGGTCCATGGGCAGGATGTCGAGGGCGAGGATGGTGCCGTCGATGCCCTGGCTGCCCTTCTTGGCCAAGCGCTCACGCAAAACCTGGCACCAACTCCCAGGCGCAGAGCCCAGGTCGACAATGGTCATGCCCGGACGAATCAGCCGGTCTTTCTCATCGATTTCCAGCAGTTTGAAGGCTGCACGCGACCGGTAGCCCCTTTGCTGGGCCTGCCGAACATAAGGGTCTGTGATGTGGCGCTGGATCCAGGCCGGGTTGGACTTGTTCTTGGCCAGACCAATTACTCGTAGCGAACGTCGAGGATCTCGAGTTCACGGGCGCCACTGGGCGCCTGGACCGTGACGACATCGCCCACGGACTTGCCAATGAGTGCACGCGCAAATGGGCTCGAGACGGAGATCTTGTTCTGCTTGAGGTCGGCCTCGTCATCGCCCACGATCTGGTAGGCCGCCACCTCGCCGGTCTCGATGGTCTCGACCGACACGGTGACGCCAAAGACCACACGGCCATCTTGTTCGAGGTCGCTGGGGTTGATGACCTGGGCCGTGGAAAGCTTCGACTCAAGCTCCGCAATGCGGGCCTCCACAAAGCCCTGGCGCTCCTTGGCGGCGTCGTATTCCGCATTCTCGGAGAGGTCGCCCTGGGCCCTGGCCTCGGAAATCGCGTTGATGACAGAGGGGCGCTCCACATGCTTTAAGCGATGCAACTCCTCCTTGAGCAAGGCTGCGCCATGAACCGTGAGGGGCGTAGATGCCATGTTGTTTGTCCTTTGATCAGTGAGGATGCAGCCGCCGGTGCAGGCCCTGGAGATCATAGACCTCGAAGCTGGCATCGACCATGGACCGCATGCCCTCCACCGCCGCCCGGGCGCCCGCCAGGGTGGTGTAGGTGGTAACACGCTGGGCCAGCGCGGTGGTGCGGATGGAGCGCGAGTCGGCCATGGCCGTTCGCTTCTCCTCCACAGTGTTGATGATAAAGCTGATCTCGCCGTTCTTGATCATGTCCACCACATGGGGACGCCCCTCGGTGACCTTGTTCACGGTGATCACCGGCAGGCCCTCCGCCGAGAGGGCAGCAGCCGTCCCTCGAGTGGCGATGAGCTTGTAGCCCATGTCGTGGAGCATGCGTGCCACGCCAACCGCCTGCGGCTTGTCGCCTGCCTTCACGCTGATGAAGGCAAGGCCACCCTTGCTCGGGTCGGGCAGTTGAGTGCCCGCAGCAATCTGAGACTTCACAAAGGCCTCGACAAAACTCGGGGCCACGCCCATGACCTCGCCGGTCGATTTCATCTCCGGGCCCAGGATGGTGTCGACGCCGGGGAACTTCACGAAGGGAAAGACCGCCTCCTTGACGGAGAAGTAGGGCGGCACCACCTCGGTCGTCACGCCCTGGTCATCCAGACTCTTACCCAGCATGGCCCGAGCCGCCACCTTGGCCAAGGGCACGCCCGTGGCCTTCGAGACAAAAGGCACCGTGCGCGAGGCCCTCGGGTTGACCTCCAGCACATAGACCCGCTGGTTCTGAATGGCGAACTGCACATTCATGAGGCCCACGACATTCAAAGCCTTCGACATCAGCTCGGTCTGGCGCTTGAGCTCGGCAATCAGGGAATCCGACAGCGAATACGGTGGCAGGCTGCAGGCGGAATCGCCCGAATGAACTCCCGCCTGCTCGATGTGCTCCATGACCCCACCAATCACCACGCGCTTGCCATCGGAGAGGGAGTCCACATCGACCTCAATGGCATCGTTGAGAAAGCGGTCGAGCAGCACCGGGGAGTCGTTCGACACCTTCACAGCCTCTCGCATGTAACGCTCGAGGTCGCGCTGCTCGTGAACAATCTCCATGGCTCGACCACCCAAGACATAGCTGGGCCGAACCACCAGGGGATAGCCAATCTCCTGGGCGAGCCGAATGGCCTCCTCCTCGTTGCGGGCCGTGCGATTGGGCGGCTGCAGGAGCTCAAGCTTCTGGAGCAATTTCTGGAAGCGCTCTCGGTCCTCGGCGATGTCAATCGACTCGGGCGAGGTGCCCACAATGGGAACGCCCGCGGCCTCGAGGGCCTTGGCGAGTTTGAGCGGGGTCTGGCCGCCGTACTGAACAATCACGCCCACCGGCTTTTCAAGGTCGACGATCTCGAGGACATCCTCCAGCGTGAGCGGCTCGAAGTAGAGGCGATCGGAGGTGTCGTAGTCGGTGGAGACAGTCTCGGGATTGCAATTGACCATGATGGTCTCAAAGCCATCGTCCCGAAGGGCCATGGCGGCGTGGACACAGCAGTAATCGAATTCAATGCCCTGGCCGATGCGATTGGGGCCACCGCCCAGCACGATGACCTTCTTGCGGTCGGTGGGCCGGGCCTCGCAGTCCTTCTCGTAGGTGGAATAGAAGTAAGAGGTGCTGGTGTCGAACTCAGCCGCACAGGTGTCCACCCGCTTGTAGACGGGCCTGACCTGCAGGCTATGACGAAGCTTGCGCACAGCATGCTCCGTGGTATCGAGCAGGTAGGCGAGCCGCCGATCCGAAAAGCCTTTCTGCTTGAGCGCCAGCAGAAGCTCAGCATCGAGGTCGGCCATGGTCTTCTTCTCCAGGGCCAGTTCGATGTCGATGATCTCCTTGATCTGCTCGAGGAACCATGGATCGATGTGGGTGAGCGCCTGAACCTCGGCCACCGAGAAGCCCTGGGCAAAGGCGTCTCCGACATACCAGATGCGTTCCGGGCCGGGCTCGCCCAGTTCTTCTTCAATGACCTCTCGGTCGGTGGTCATCTGGTTCATGCCATCGACGCCGACCTCCAAGCCACGCAGCGCCTTCTGAAATGACTCCTGGAAGGTGCGGCCCATGGCCATGACCTCGCCCACCGACTTCATCTGGGTGGTGAGGTGGCTGTCGGCGGTTGGGAATTTCTCAAAGGCGAAGCGAGGCACCTTGGTCACGACATAGTCGATGGATGGCTCGAAGGAGGCCGGCGTGGCGCCGCCCGTGATCTCGTTCTGAAGCTCATCGAGGGTGTATCCCACTGCCAACTTCGCCGCCACCTTCGCAATGGGAAAGCCGGTGGCCTTCGAGGCCAGCGCAGACGACCGAGACACCCGAGGGTTCATCTCGATCACGATCATTCGGCCATTGGCAGGATTGATGGAGAACTGCACATTCGACCCCCCGGTGTCCACACCGATCTCCCGCAGGATCGCAATTGAGGCATTCCGCATCAACTGATATTCCTTGTCGGTGAGGGTCTGGGCGGGTGCCACCGTGATGGAGTCACCGGTGTGGATGCCCATGGGATCGAGGTTCTCGATGGAGCAGACGATGATGCAGTTGTCTGCGCGGTCACGAACCACCTCCATCTCGAACTCTTTCCAGCCAATCAGGGATTCCTCGATGAGGAGTTCACTGGTGGGTGAGGCCTCTAGGCCCCGCTTGCAGATGGTCTCGAACTCTTCGGCGTTGTAGGCAATGCCCCCACCCGTGCCACCCAGCGTGAAGCTCGGTCGAATGACCATGGGAAAGCCAGCACCGCCAGTGAGTTCCGCGATGCGCCGCTGCACGGCCCAGGCTTCCTCCATGGTGTGGGCGATGCCCGACTGGGCGGAGTCCAGGCCGATCTTGGTCATGGCCTCCTTGAACTTGAGACGGTCCTCGGCCTTCTCGATGGCCTCCTCGCGGGCACCAATGAGTTCGACCTTGAACTTCTCCAGCACGCCGTGGCGGGCGAGGTCGAGGGCGCAGTTGAGCGCGGTCTGCCCACCCATGGTGGGCAGCAGGGCATCAGGACGCTCTTTTTCAATGATGCGGGCCACCATCTGCCAAGTGATTGGTTCGATGTAGGTGGTGTCGGCCGTACCGGGGTCGGTCATGATCGTGGCCGGGTTGCTGTTGACCAGGATGACCCGAAAGCCTTCCTGCTGCAGGGCCTTGCAGGCCTGGGCGCCGGAGTAGTCGAACTCACAGGCCTGGCCAATGACGATCGGGCCTGCCCCGATGATGAGAATGCTCTGGATGTCAGTGCGCTTAGGCATGGGAAGCCCTCATGGCATCGAAGAAGCGATCGAACAGGGGAAGGATGTCGTGCGGACCGGGGCTCGCCTCGGGGTGGCCCTGAAAGCAGAAGGCGGGCGCGTTCCGGTGGGCCAGGCCTTGAATGGATCCATCGAAGAGCGAGACATGGGTCACCTCAAGATGGGCCGGCAGAGATTTGTCATCCACCGCAAAGCCGTGGTTCTGCGACGTGATGAAGACCCGACCCGTGGCGAGCTCCTTCACGGGGTGGTTGGCTCCATGGTGGCCGAACTTCATTTTGTAGGTCTTGGCACCAGCAGCCAGCGCCATGATCTGATGGCCCAGACAAATTCCGAACAAGGGAACCTTGGCCGCCATGGCCGACTGGGCTGCTGAGATGGCGTAGTCGCAGGGGGCCGGGTCGCCAGGGCCGTTGGACAGGAACAGGCCATCGGCACCCATGGCCATGGCCTCTTCGAAACTGGTCTTGGCGGGCACCACCGTGAGGTGACAGCCTCGGTCGGCGAGCAGGCGAAGGATGTTGGTCTTCACGCCGTAGTCGAAGGCGATCACACGAAAGCCCTTGGCGGGCCTCGCGGGATGGCCCTCGCCGAGGACCCAACTGCCAGACTGCCAGTCGTAGGGCTTCTTGGTGGTTACCACCTGGGCGAGGTCTTGGCCGAGCAGGCCAGACCACTCCCGTGCACGGCGCAGGGCCTCCGCTGGGTCGAGCGTTTCGCCGACCGAGCTGGCCGCCAGAATGCAGCCCGACTGGGCCCCACCATCCCGAAGGCGCCTTGTCAGGGCCCGCGTGTCCACACCACTGATGGCCACACAGCCAGACGCCTTTAAGGCCGAGGGCAGGTCTTCGGTGGAACGAAAGTTGGAGACCACCGGCGGCAGGTCTCGGGTGATCAGGCCAGCAGCCTGCACCCCACTGGACTCATTGTCTTCACTGTTCCAGCCCGTGTTGCCAATGTGCGGATACGTAAGGGTGACGATCTGACGGCAGTAGCTGGGGTCGGTGAGAATTTCTTGGTAGCCCGTGAGAGCGGTGTTGAAGACCACCTCCCCCACCGTGGCCCCAGGTGCCCCGATGGAAATGCCCTCAAAGACAGTGCCGTCGGCCAGTGCCAGGACGGCTGGCGGATGCGCCCGCACAGGGCCCGCGCCGGAGCCAGCCGAATCGGGTGCGCCCGCGGCCAGCAGTTCAGTCAGCTGCAAATTGAACTCCTTTGGATTTTCCGAATTATACGGGGGTCACCGCCTGGGCCCAGGTGCGGACCGTGGCGATGCCCCTGGCAGGCCCCACCGAAGGGCCATCGCCGAGGGCTGCGCAGTGGACTAGGCGCCCACCAGGAAAATCGACAAGGTCATGAAGAAGCCGGCCACCCAGACCAGGGTTCTGGCCATGGCCCAATCGGCCACATAGCAAAGGATGTAGGCCAGCCGTGCCACCACCACCGCCACGGCAAGCTGGTTGGCCGCATCGCTCGGCCCGACCGAGGCATGGGCCACCAGAACCGCGGCCGTCATGAGGGCAAAGGCCTCCCAGCTGTTCTGCTGAGCCGCCACAGCCCGGGCACGAAAGCCTTCCTGTCGGGCGAGCCAGGCCCGCGGTGCGTGGTTGTCGTAGGAATCACCACCGGCTTTGGAAATACCCGCACACACGATGGGCAGCACCGCCAAGACCAGCAGGCACCAGAAGGCCGTGGTCATTCCCAGTTCTGTTGTCATTCGAGCATTCCTTTCGAGTCATGGCTGTCGGCATCGATCGAGCGTCGATCCCGAAAGGCCTGCGCCACCGTGCCGAGGTCGACATATTCCAATTCTCCACCAACCGGCACACCCCGCGCGAGGCGGCTCAGCCGCAGCGGCGGGCAGAGCTGGTGAGACCGCAGTAGGGTTTCAATGGCGTGGGCTGTGGCCTCGCCCTCAGGCGTGAAGTTGGTGGCGACCACCACCTCTTGCAGGGCCGGGTCTGATGACACGCGGGCCAACAGGCGCTCCAGGTGAATCTCGCGGGGGCCAATGCCATCCAGGGGCGAGAGCCTCCCCATCAACACAAAGTAGCGGCCTCGAAAGGACTGGCTCTGCTCCAAGACCAGTAGGTCTGAGGGCGTTTCGACCACACACAGGAGGCGGGGGTCGCGGCTGTCGTCGTTGCAGGTCTCGCAGACCGGCAATTCTGTGAGGCTGTTGCAGCGCTCGCAATGCCGCAGGCGCTCCGCTGCCTCCAGCAGCGACCGACCCAGGAGTTCTGCGCCCGAGCGATCGTGCTGCAGCAGGTGCAGGGCCATGCGCTGGGCCGTCTTGGGGCCCACACCGGGCAGTCGCGCAAAGGCCTCGGTGAGCGCAAGCAGCGCGGGCGGAACCCTGGCCGAGGCCGGCTTGGACACGAACGCGGATTAAAGCCGAAAGCCCGGCGGCAGCGGCATGCCCGCCGTGGCCGCCGACATGCGCTCCTGGCTGGCCTGCTCCACCTTGGTGTGAGCATCCTGCAGGGCCGCCACCAGAAGGTCTTGCAGGGTTTCACGGTCGTCCGGGTCGGTCGTCATGAGGCTGGGATCCACCTCCACCGACTTCACGGCATGCCGACCATCAACGACCACCTTGACCAGGCCAGCACCGGCCTGCCCCTCAATGGTGAGGGTGGCCAGTGCATCTTGGGCCTGCTTGATCTTATCTTGCATCTGTTGCGCCTGGCGCATCAGCCCGGCCAGTTGATTCTTCATCATGAGGACGACTCCTGATTCGGTGGTGAGGAGGGGGTGCTTGGCAGGCTGGCATCGGCCGAGGCTGCGGGCTCATCTGGGTCTGGTCCCACCCAGCGGATCGACCCCGGAACAATGGTGCCATCGAATTCACGAATGATGGCCTGAACCAGTGGTGATTCCGCAATGGCAATTTCCGCGCGACGCTGGAGTTCCTCAGCCCGGGCTGCCGCCTTGGCGGCCGCCGTGGGGGCCTCGCCGGTCTGCCCGACCGTGACCGACAGGCTCACTGTTTCACCCAGCGCGCCACTCAGCAGTTGGGTCACCCGCGCCACCAGGTTCGACTCCGCGAGTGCCTCCACAGGCACCTGAAAACGAAGTTGATGGGGCCGCCGTGATTCATCCAGCCCCAAGAATCCAGACTGCTGCAGGAACTGTCTCGTCAGGCCAGCGGCCTGCAGGGACTTGGCATGTGTGGGCCAGGTGGCCGGGGTGAGGTCTTCTTTTCTAAAGAGGGGCTTGGCCGCGGGAGGCGCCGCCGCAGGTGCCTCGGCCGCCGAGGGACGCGGCGGCGTGATGGGTGCACGCGCGGACACTCGCAGGGCAGCGGCCTTGGGCGCTGGGGCCACAGCCTGAACCTGTTCGGGTTGAAAGGCGAGCAGCCGAAGAACAGTCATCTCCAGGCCGGTCCGCTCATCGGGGGCCAGCCCAAGGTCGCGGCGGCCCAGCACAACAATCTGGTAGGCCAACTGGGCAGACTGACCGTCCATGAGGCCCACCAGGGCCTGCAGGCTGGGGTCGGCCTGCCCGAGCGCCTCGCCCTTGAGCACCAGAAGGGCCGAGACCTCATGGAAGAGCCTGGCGAGATCGCCGAGGATGGCATCGGCTGCGCCACCAGACTCTAGGAGTTGGTCGAGCTGGGCCATGGCGCCCGCGGCATCGGACTTCGCAATCAACAAGGCCAAAGCCAGAAGCGATTCGCGCTGCACCAGGCCGAGCATTTGGCTGACGGACAGGCTGCTGAGGGAGCCACCGCCGAAGGCAATGGCCTGGTCGGTCAGTGACAAGGCATCGCGGACGCTTCCCTGGGCTGCATTGGCAATGGCCGCGAGGGCCTCTGGGTCGGCCGAGACCGATTCCAAGGACAACACATGCGAGAGATGCGCCACCAGGGCCTCCCGACGCAGGTTCTTCAGGCTGAACTGCAGGCAGCGGGACAGCACCGTGACAGGAATCTTCTGTGGGTCGGTGGTGGCCAGCACGAACTTCACATCGGCCGGTGGCTCCTCGAGGGTCTTGAGCATGGCATTGAAGGCATGCCCCGTGAGCATGTGCACCTCATCGATCACATAGACCTTGAAGCGGCCGGCCGTGGGCGCAAAACGGGCCTGTTCGAGCAGTTGTTGGATCTCGGAGACACCGCGGTTCGAGGCCGCATCGATCTCGATGTAGTCGACAAATCGGCCTCGGTCGATCGCCAGGCAGTTGCCGCAGGTGCCACAGGGCTCGCGCACCACGCCCGACTCGCAGTTGAGGGCCTTGGCCAGAATGCGCGCCAGCGTGGTCTTTCCCACCCCCCTAGAGCCGGTGAGCAGGTAGGCGTGGTGAAGGCGGCCGGTCTCAAGCGCGTGCTGGAGTGCGCGAACAGCATGGTCTTGACCCACCACAGCCCCGAACTGCCTCGGCCGCCACTTGCGCGCCAGGGCCATGGGGGCCTGATCTGACGATGGTTGGTCTTCGAATAGGGCTTGGGACATGGTCTCTTCTGGGGCAAAGGGGGGCGAGCCGGACCCCCGGCACTTGTGAGGACCCGCTATGGCTGCTTCGTTCCCGACCTGACCAGGTTTACAGGCTCACAATGCGGGGCGGCCCGCCGAGGGGCAGTGTACCAAGCCCTCTTCGGCCAGCATCCAGTGGCCTCCATCGGCCGTCACGATATGGGCCGTGGCGCCTGGCGCGATGATGGCCCGGTAACCCCGCAACTGCGCGGCATAGTCGGCCTCCTCTCCCGGCAGAAGGCGCCATTTGAAATCGATGATGCGCACCGCCTGGCAGGCCGGCAGCCAGACCACACGATCCGGCCGAATCCAGCCTCCCGATGCATCCGGCCACTCCCGCTCAGCCCAGGCCACAGCCTGTGCGGTGTCCAGGCCGAGAAGGTCACGCATGTCGGGGGCGGACACGATCTGAACAGCGCAGGCACCGACCTCGGCGCAGGCCTCCCGCGGCAATGCATACGGTGCAAGCAGACGACCCCAGCGGCCCCGGTGCCAGTCGGCCTCCGGCATGGTCTGGGCCGGAAGATGCTCTGCAAACTCCATGAGCCGATGAAAGGCCTGGCCCAGCCGAATGGGGAGCGAGTCGGGGGTGGTCATGCAGGCCTGTCCGATGACGGGGGTGGTAGCACCGGGGCCTTGCCCGTCCATGCATCGCACTGGGTGATCACCCGGCCAAACCAGTGCGACTCCGAGGCCTTTGCGGCACTCAACAGCAGCATGCGACGCGCCCGCGTGGTGGCCACATAGAACAGATTGAAAGCCTCCTCCTGGGCCAGGCCCAACTGCTCCTCGCGCCGATGCAACACCTCGGGCGTGTTGGCATCGCCCTTGCGCCAGGTGGAGACACCCACGAGTTGCGAGCGGTCGGCCGTGAACTCAGCAAGCCAATGGATGCCCTTGTCCTGGCCGCCAACATCGGTGAGGCCGGCCAGGATGATGAGGTCTGCCTCCAGCCCTTTGGCTGCGTGCAGTGTTTGAATTTGAACGGCGGAGGGGCCGCAGCTCGCCTGCACCACTGCAGGGGCCTCTTGGTCGGCCCGGGCCAGGAGGGCCGACATGTCCTGCACGAACCGGGCAAGGCTCGGGGAGCGGCCCGCATCCCACTCCAGAGAAAGGGCCAAGAGGCTCTCGATGTTGGCTCGCACCTGCTCAACGCGCTGTGGCCCATAGGCCAACAGCCGATTCCAGAGGCCGGCATCCGCAAGGATACGGTCGAGGAGGTCGTGAACAGGCAGGGAGGACATCCAGCTGCGCCAGGTGGCAAGGCGCTCGGCCACCCCTGCGAGGCAAGGGTCTGCCGTGGCGGGCAAGGCCTGGAGAGTCTCCCACCAACGCTGGCTGCCGCGCTGGGCCGCTGCAGCCAGCTGCAGCAGACTCGCATCGGTGGCCGAGAAAAAGGGCGAGCGCAGCACATGGGCCAGGTCTGCATTCGACCAGGGGTGCGCCAGCCAACGACACAAGGCGAGGATGTCTTGCACCTCCGACTGCTCGAGTAGGCCACCGCGCCGGTCGCTCTGATATGGAATGCCGTGCAAGGACAGGGCCTCCTCATAGGCCGCCATGTGTGTGCGGCCACGGGTGAGGATGCGAATGCCACCCCAATCGAGCCACGGGTTGGCAGCCCGGCAGGCCAAGATGGCCTCAGCGATGCGCAGGCCCTCGGCCCGCCAGGCCGAAGGCCTGCGGGGCCGCTCGGGCAAGGCCAGCCAGTCACGAGTCGCTTCGCAACCCCCTGCGGTGGCCCCCTCAGCCTCCTCCTCGTGGCCCTCCTCGTCCCCCTCATCAGCCATTGATTCGGGCATGGGAAGGTGGGCCACACAGCCCGGCAGGGCCAATGAATGGCTGCTGTGGGTGCGATAGCGATCACCTCCCCATTCGGGCAATGCGCGGTTCATGAAGTTCACCACCTCGGGTGCACACCGACGTGTGGTGTCCGTCTCGATGCGGGCCGCACAGTAATGTGTAACCAGCCATTCACGCGCCGCAATGAAGACCTTCGGGTCTGCCCCTCGAAAGCGGTAAATGGACTGCTTGGGGTCACCCACCATGAAGACCTTCGGTGCACCCGGCATCACACCCTCTGCCCCTACATGCGGCTCGAGCCAGGCGCGCAGCAAGCCCCACTGGACGGGGTTGGTGTCCTGAAATTCATCGACCAGGATCTGTTCGTAACGGCAATCAAGCCGGCTCAACAAGGCGGGGGCCTGATCGGAGGCCATGAGGCGCACCACGGCGGATTCCAGACCGTCGTAGTCGGTCTCACCGGTGCGAGCCACCCAGCCCGCCCAGTGGTCTTGCCACGCCAAACTGGCTCGACACAGCATGCGATGCCGGGCCGCCTGGATGCGGCGGTCTGCCTGCTCCAGGGCGTCATTGAGGGACTCCACCAGTCGGACAATGCCCTGCTCGATGTCGATGGCTTGACGGCCCCAGGCGGTTCGATCGGCCTTGCGCACGAACCGATGTTTGATGATCTGACGCGCCTGGCCCTCCGGGGCGTCTCGCAAAAAGAGTGTCGCGAGGGCTCGGGCATCGGATTGGCGCCAGGCCGCAAGCGCCTGTGCGTGAGCGTCTCGCTTGGGTAGTTCTTGGAAAAATGGCGCCAAGGCCTCGGCCGTGTCTGCAGTCTGCGACACCCATTGCACCAAGGCATCGTGGGCCTGGGCCTTGGCAGTGAGAAGGTCTTCCCCACTTGGGTCTGCGTCGACCTGCAAGGCCGCTCGCCAGTCCACTGCTGCACTGAGCACCGCCTGCCGAGCGGTGTCAAAGCCGAGGTGCTCGGCCAATTGCGCCAACGGATGCCTGGGATCGGCGGCCGTGGTGGCCACAAAAC
The DNA here is from genome assembly GCA_041163175.1 of Pseudomonadota bacterium. Classification (GTDB taxonomy): domain Bacteria; phylum Pseudomonadota; class Gammaproteobacteria; order Burkholderiales; family Burkholderiaceae_A; genus Hahnella. The sequence continues at coordinate 12,327 of JBEARM010000001.1, forward strand.
TGGCCCAGGCCTCGGCCCTCACCATGCTGGGATACGGCGCCAGCCCGAGGGTGGCGAGACTGGCCATGGGCGAAGGCGCATAGGAAAGCAACTGCGCGTACCAGGCGTGAAAGGTGCCAATCGTGGGCTGCTGATCGGCCACCAGCAGCCGCTCGTAGGCCTGGGGTGCCGAGGCCATGGCACGCTCGAGGGCCTCCCCCGAAAGGCCATAGTCTGAGAGCACGGCCCGCAGGCTGCTGGGGGGCATGTGACACAAGGACAACAAGGCTTCACGAATGCGGCTGCGCATTTCGGCAGCCGCCTTGTCGGTGAAGGTGAGTGCCAGAATTCCGCCGGGCGAGGCGCCCTCCAGCAGCGCCCGAACCACGCGGGCGGTGAGCAGCCAGGTCTTGCCACTGCCGGCACAAGCCTCGACCACCACCGAGCGCATGGGATTGGTGGCCAGTGGGGTGTCCATCAGACAGTGCCCCAGTCTTGAACCCGACAGCAGCCCTTGGCGGGGCAGTGTTCGCAGTCGGTGCCATCGCCCTCGCCGGCGAGGGCCCGCACAGCCTCCCCCTGCGCGAGCCGCGCCAGCGCCTCATCGGCCGTGGTCATGAGCTCGGGCCGATGGTCGCAGGGCACCCAACGGGCCCCCGACCAGGAGACACTCAGGCAGCCCTGCTCCCGGGGCCGGCCCATGCCAGCGGCATCCAACAGCCAGCTGTAGGCCTCGATCTGCAGGGCGCCACTGTCGCGTCGAAGCCGGGCGCGAAGCGTGTCGGCCGATGTGATCTTGAGATCCACCAGCCGCAGCCCGCCGGTCTCCTGGTCGGCATCGAGCCGGTCTGAGCGACCTCGCAGGCGCACCCGGCTCTTGGGAAGGTCTGCCACCCATTCCTGCTCCAGCCCGATGAGGTTGTGGCTGGAGGCTGCCTCGGCGAGCCATTGCGCAAACCCGGGGAGCAGCGGCCGGGCCTGCGCAAGAAGGTCTGCCGACCAGCCTCGGCCCTGTGCCATGCGGCGCAACGTGGCCTCGAGCCAGTCCAACCAGGCCTGCGGCGAGGCCGCCTCGGAATCCCGCGGTGCCTGCAGGGCTGGGTCACCCACGGCCTCAGAGAGCCGATGCAAAAGAAGCCCAAGATCGGGTGGCCCGGAGAGGTCTTTGAGTGGCGACAACGGCGATAGGCCCAGCACGGCCTGCCAGTGGAACCGATACGGGCAACTGGCCAGGGACTGAAGGGTCGAGACGCTGACCTCGGATGGCAGGCCCGCAAGCATCACCGCCGGTGGCGTGGGCGGTGGCAGCGGTAGCAGGTGCGTTGCAGCCAGCGGATGTGCCAGGCGGGGCCGTGTGCTTGGGGCCACCAGGTGGAGCCGAGCCAGGGCACTGGCCCAGGTGGCGGGCTGGTCTTCCGCGTCCCGCTGGGCAATGGCCACCACAGGCACGCCACGGGCCAGCACCTCGGCGAGGTTTGAAACAAATCGGGCCTGTTCAAGCGCCTGCTCAGGCAGGCAAAAAAGGAGGTCTCGCCGGCTGCGGGTGACGAGGCGATTGGGTGGCCGTGCCGGGAAACGACCATCTGAAGCTCCCAGAAGCACGAGGCCGTCGATCTCGGAGAGGGCCGCCTCCGCCAGGCTGAGCATGCGAATGGGTGCGCCGTCGGCGCGGATGGGCAGGCGCGCCTGACGGAGCGTGTCGGCCAGGGCCGCCTGGGTGTTGGCCACCGTGACCGGCTCATCGGACAAGGCCACCGCCAACTGGGCCATGCCGCTGATCAGACGCAGGCCGGCGGCATCCTCCAGCAGCACCTCCTCTAGTCCCGTTTCGCGCAGGCTGTCTTGGATACAGGCCAGCCATGCACCCATGGTGCCCGCCTGAGCCAGCGCCTCAGACCAGCGCCTGCAGGGGGAGCTCAGGGCCGGACAGACAGCCTCCAGATTCAAACGACCCGATGGCTGTCGGCGCAGTCGACGGTCGATGGCCTCGGCCGCATCGGCCTGCATGAGCCCGGTGCGCTCAAGGGCCGCAATGACCAAAGGGCTCTGAACCCAGCCCAGGAAGCGATCGCGCGTGATGCGGTGGAGTAGAAGGTCTAGCCAGCCATCGAAGGCCGTGGCGGCCAATGTGGTGTCCAGTGACCAGCCGGAGAGGTCGTCGATGAAGATGCCATGGGCTGAGAGCCCCGCCGCCACGCGTCGTGCCATTTGTCGATCTGCGGGGATCACACCCAGGGCCGCCCGCCCCTGGCGCAACCAGGCCAGCAGGGTCTCGACCGCAAGGCCCGCACAGGCTTCCATGCGGGCACCCTCCAGGCATGTGCAGTCGAGCATCAACGCACCCGCATCCAGGGATGCCAACAGTTGTTGGCTGCGCAAGGCGGGGGGATCCCAGTCGGCCGGCTGTGGTGACCGCCCCGCCTGAAGGTCGTGGATATCGGGCCAGGCCACCGCAAGCAGGCCTGCCTGCTGATTGGGCTCCACAGCCACCGCCTGCCAGCGGCCAGGCCAGGCCACTGCCAGGCGGGCTTGGTCGAGTGGATCGGCGGGGTGCACCCCGCACCAGAGAATGTCTTGGGCTTCATCCTCTCGCGGCGGGTGCGATGCAAACCAGGCGGCCGGATCGTTGTTGTCCCAGCAGGCTTCGTAGAGGGTGGCCAGCAGGGAGACGTCGGAGAGGTCGACGGGCTGTGCATCGGGCTCACCGCCTTGTGACCAGGCCGCGGTGAGCCAATCCCATCTGTCGAAGAGCGCGGCCCATTCAGAGGCCAACTGCCAGGCAGACCGCGCTGTGGGCGCCAGGCCTGCCGACAGCACTGGTGAACTGGCCACCGCGCCGGCCAACTCGGAGACGCGTGCCTGCTGGGAGCGGGGCACGTCGGCCGGACCCTTGGCCCGTCGAATGATGGCCTGCTCGAGGCTGTCATCGAGGCTGAGACAGGCCGGCAGTGGCCAGGGTGCGCTCCCCAGACTGGCCGAGGACAAGGCGCCTCGGCCCAGGGCAAGCCGGCGGCGGATGGCCTGAAGCAATGGCGGACTCGCGCTCACCACCGCCACGCGGCCCGGGCACGGGGCCTGGGCGATGCGATGAACGGCGGCATCCAAGCAGACCGCATTCGTCGAGAGGTGCTGGCTGGGATGTGCCCCCAGGTCTCGCCAGTGGCCCAGCGCAACCGCGAGTTGTTGGATGGCCATTTGAGCAGCGTGCATGTCCCTATGCTATTCTCAGCCCTGATCAATTTGCGGATCAGTCTGTGATCTCGCCTCGCGCCGCCCGGTGCCTGCCCCTCCGATCAAACACAACCTCAACCCTTCACCACCTGTTGAACAACTCATGAGCCAAAACGTTAAAGCCGTGACCGATGCCAGCTTCGAGGCAGATGTCCTGAAATCCGACCTTCCCGTTCTCGTTGACTTCTGGGCCGAATGGTGTGGCCCCTGCAAGATGGTGGCCCCCATCCTGGAGGAGATCGGCGCAGACTACGCCGGCCGACTGGTGGTGGCCAAGATCAATGTGGACGAGAACACCGCGGTCCCTGCCAAGCATGGCATCCGAGGCATTCCCACCATGATTCTGTTCAAGAATGGTGCCGTGGTGGCCCAAAAGGTCGGCGCAGCCGCCAAGTCTCAGCTCACCGCCTGGATCGACAGCCACCTCTAAGCATCCCCGTCTCATCGGCCCAGCATCCTGGCTGGGCCGCCTCCCTCCTCTCCTGACCGCCCTCACCACCCAGAAGCCCTCCTCCCGCGACATGTACCTCTCCGAACTCAAAGCACTCCCCGTCACCCAGTTGGTTGAACTCGCTGGCTCCCTCGAAATCGAGAATGCAAGTCGCCTGCGCAAGCAGGAGTTGATGTTTGCCATCCTCAAGAAAAAGGCCAAGACCGGTGAGCAGATCTTTGGCGATGGTGTCCTGGAGGTCTTGCCCGACGGCTTTGGCTTCCTGAGGTCGCCCGAGGCGTCTTACCTGGCGAGCACCGACGACATCTATCTGTCCCCGTCCCAAATTCGCCGCTTCAACCTGCACACCGGCGACTCGGTGGAAGGCGAGGTTCGCACCCCTAAAGATGGCGAGCGCTACTTCGCGCTGGTGAAGGTCGATGTCATCAACGGCCAGCCACCAGAGGCCTCGAAGAACAAGATTCTTTTTGAAAACCTCACACCCCTCTTCCCAGACGAGCCCATTCGTCTTGAGCGAGACATGAAGGGGGAAGAGAACATCACCGGGCGCATCATCGACATGATCTCGCCCATCGGAAAAGGACAGCGCGGCCTCCTGGTGGCCTCGCCCAAGAGCGGCAAGACGGTGATGATGCAGACGATCGCCCATGCCATCACCACCAACCATCCCGAGGTCGTGCTCATCGTGCTGCTCATCGACGAGCGGCCCGAGGAGGTCACCGAGATGCAGCGCTCCGTGCGTGGCGAGGTGGTGGCCTCGACCTTCGATGAGCCCGCCACACGCCATGTTCAGGTGGCCGAGATGGTCATCGAGAAGGCCAAGCGGCTGGTGGAGCACAAGAAGGATGTCGTGATTCTGCTCGACTCCATCACGCGACTGGCCCGCGCCTACAACACGGTGGTGCCCACCTCTGGCAAGGTGCTCACCGGTGGTGTCGACGCCAACGCCCTGCACCGGCCCAAGCGCTTCTTTGGTGCGGCCCGAAACATCGAAGAGGGCGGCTCTCTCACCATCATTGCCACGGCCCTGATTGAGACGGGCTCACGCATGGACGAGGTCATTTACGAGGAATTCAAGGGCACGGGCAACATGGAGGTGCACCTGGAGCGCCGCCTCGCGGAGAAGCGGGTTTATCCGGCCATCAACATCAACCGCTCTGGCACCCGAAAAGAGGAGCTCCTCATCAAGCCAGATCTCCTTCAGAAGATCTGGATTCTTCGCAAGCTTCTGCATGACATGGATGAGATCCAGGCCATGGAATTTCTGCTCGACAAGATCCGCCAGACCAAGAACAACGGCGAATTCTTCGACATGATGAAACGCGGCAGCTGAGGTAGAATCTCGGGTTACTTATCCACCGGCAGAACGGTCGCGTGAATGGCCTGGCCATCTGGCCTCACCCGATATCGGCTGCAACTTAGAAAAAGAGAACACCATGAAAGAGGGCATCCACCCCAACTACCGTGAAGTCGTCTTTGTCGATATGTCGAACGATTTCAGCTTTGTCACCCGCTCCACGGTTCAAACCCGCGAGACCATCAAGTGGAAGGATGGCAAGGAATATCCGCTCTACAAGCTCGACACCAGCTCGGAATCCCACCCCTTCTACACCGGCACCCAGAAGATGATGGACACGGCCGGACGCGTCGAGAAATTCCGTCAGAAGTTCGGTTCCAAGCGTGGCACGGGCGGATCGAGCTCCGGCCCCAAGGCTTAAGCTTCGCGACTTGCTGGCGCGCTGGGGAGAGGCAAGGCCACTCCCCGGTCTCGCAGCCAGCGCTGCCCGCCCCATACGGGGCTGGCTCCTCCTCAGTCTCATCACCGTCTATGCCCTCACCGGGTTGTTTGGCCATGGCCCCTGGCGCGGCGATGACATCCTCGGGGTGGCCCTCTCCAGAAGCGTACTCGATGGCCTGACCGGCGCGGGTGAGCTGTCTCTGCTGCCCGACCTGGCCGGCGACATTCACCTTCGGCACGGACCGCTGGCGGCATGGCTGGCAGCCCTCCTGATGTTCCCCTTCGAATCCCTGCACATGGCCCTGTTCGGCCAAGGTTTGTCGCCCACTGTGCTCGACGACCTGGTGCGGCTGGTTCAGGCGTGCTGGCTGGTCCTGGGTCTCTACGCGCTCTGGCGCGGCACCATGCGTCTGGCCCTTCGCCGAGAGGCGCGGCCCATCGACCCCCTGGGCATTGGGCCCGATGCCAGCGCCTACGGCAGAACGCTCGGCGACTGTGCCGTCCTGCTGGCATTGGCCTGCCTGGGCACGGCCACCCGCTGGCATGAGGCCGGCCCGGCCAGCCTTAGTTTCTTCCTACAGGCCTCACTCATCTGGGCCATTGCTGTCGCCCCAGAGCGCCCAGCGCATGCGGGCCGTTGGATCGGACTGCTGCTCGCAGCCCTTCTCCTCACCGACGGCCTGGAGACAGCGCTGGCCCATGGCCTGGCTGTTCTTGCGTTGGCCTGGTTGGTCCACCCCGTCCGTTTGGTTCAACGCGAGCTCCTTCTGGCGGGGAGCCTGGTACTCCTGGCCTTGCTGCTCGCCTGGACATTGGCGGCGCTGGCAGTCGATGGCGCAGAGCGAACCGGCCTCTGGTGGGATGCCCAGCTCTGGTCGAACACGCAGTCGCTCTGGCGGGCCATGAACACCTGGGCCTGGACCTGGTGGCCCCTCTGGCCCATTGTCCTGGTGCTCATCGCGCAGGCCAAGCGGCATGGCCTCCTCGCCCTGGCACACATCCAAATCTTGCTGGCCCTGCTCTCGGCGCAGGTCTTGGTGGGTGTCACTGGCCTGGGGTTGTCAGAGCCCGGCCGCCTGCTGCCCGTGGCCAGCCTGGCCGCCCTGGCCGCCTTCGGCCTGCTCTCCATCCCCCGAAGCCTGACCAGCCTGCTCGACTGGTTTGCGGTGGTGGTCTTCTCCGCCCTGGGCATCCTCATCTGGCTCTACTGGTCTGCCATGGTCTTCCAGTTTCCAGAGAACCTGGCCAGCAGGCTCGACTACTTCGCTCCTGGGCTCACAAGGCCAGAGCCCAGCACGACAGAGGTGCTCTTTGGCACTGCGGTGAGTGGCCTTTGGGTGAGCCTGGTGATCTGGCGCATTCGTCGCACCGGACAACAGCTCTGGCGGCCTGTGGCCCTGACCTCCGGTGGGCTCGGCCTGGCCTGGATCCTCATGATGACCCTCTGGATGCCCGCCCTGGAGATCAATCGCGGCCACCGGCCCGTCTCCGATGAACTCAATGCAGCAGTCTCCGCAGCCTGGGTTCAGCTGGGATACCAGGCATCGGATGCCAGGGCCTGCATCTCTGTTCCCGAGGGCGACACCTCCGCTCGGCTGCTCGTGCTGGCCACCGTGTCGTCTCGCATCGGCACGCCCTCGGCAGCCTGCCCACTCACCGTCCGGACCACGCCGGCCGCACCAGATGACACGCTGCTCTGGTCGGGCAGTCGGGCCACCGACCGAGACAGCCGTGAGCGCTATGTGCTGCTGCTGACCGACAAGCCCAAGAAGTTGCTTCGGTAGTAGCGCAACTCCTCGATCGACTCCAGCACATCGGCCAAGGCCGTGTGGGCGCCCTTCTTCACAAAGCCTTTGTAGACCTCTGGACGCCAGCGACGGCATAGTTCCTTGATCGTGCTGACATCCAGGTTGCGATAGTGAAAGAAGGCCTCAAAGGCCGGCATGTAGCGATTCATGAAGCGGCGGTCTTGGTGGACACTGTTGCCACACAGCGGGGACTTCCCTGCAGGCACATGCTCGGCCAGGAAGGCCAGGAGCTGGCCCTCAGCCTCCTCCTCCGTGAGAGCAGAGGCCTTCACACGGTCGATTAGACCCGAACGACCATGGGTGCCCTTGTTCCAGTCGTCCATGGCATCGAGGTGGGCATCGGTCTGGTGAATCACGAGCACGGGAGCCTCCGCCACGAGGCAGAGGTCGGATGTCGTGACCACCACTGCCACCTCGAGAATTCGATTCGAGAGTGGATCGAGCCCACTCATCTCCATGTCCACCCAGACTAGGTGGCTCTCATTTTGTCCTTGGGCCATGGCCGCATGATCGCACGGTTGTGACATGATCTTGTCGTGACATCCAACAGCCCTCTTCGTGATCATGAAATTCTTGAGGCCCTCGAGCGGCGCCCGCAGTGGGCCTATGTGGATGGCAGCCTGGTGCTCGAGCGGCATGGCGTGGCCTATGAGGTCATTGCCGGCTGGGTTGCATCCATCGCCGCTCTGGCCATCGAACTCGATCATCATCCGGAGATCTGCTTTGGCTACAACAGCCTGAGGGTCTCGCTCCGAACCCACGACCAGCAGGGCATCACCACCAAAGACTTCGAGTGCGCGGATCGCATACTGACACTGCTCGCGTGATCAGTTGCCATGGCCGGCAGGCCTGGGTCCAGACAGACGATGGATCCCGCCACCTCTGTCACCTTCGCGGCCGTGGCCTCACCCCACTGACCAACGATCTTGTGGCGCTCAATCGCACGCACAGCCCACCCACGGTGGAGTCGATCGGCCCTCGAACCAACACCCTGCTGCGCCAAGAGGGGGATAAGGCCAAACGCCTGGCGGCCAACATCGACCTGGCCTGGGTGGTGGTCAGCGGCCATCCCATCTTTTCGCCGGACATTCTGCTGCGGGTTCTGGCCAGCCTCATGAGCCAGCGCATTCCAACCTGGGTCCTACTCAACAAGACAGACCGGGCCGACGCGGCCGCTGCGGCCAGGGCCCAGCTCCAGGCCCTCATGCCCCAAGGCATGGACTGCCCCTGGCCGGTTGTGGAAACACACATTCAGGCGGGTGGGCTCGATGGCCTGATGGCGAAGATGTCTCATGCGTTCCCGAGAGAGCGGCTCTCGGTGGCCCTCATGGGGCAGTCGGGCATGGGCAAGAGCAGCCTACTCAATCGGCTCATTCCGTCGGCCCAGGCACAGACCCAGGCCATTTCGGAGGCCCTGCAGACCGGCCGCCACACCACCACCAGCAGCCAGGCTTACCAGTGGGAATCGGGGCTCATCATCGACACACCAGGCTTTCAGAAGTTTGGGATCGGCCATCTCGAACAGGAGGACCTCGCGGGGCTCTTTCCAGAGTTTCAAGCGATTCTGGCGCGAGACGGTGCCTGCCGTTACGCCAACTGCAGCCACCGCCATGAGCCGGGCTGCCCGATCCGCGAGGCCGCCTCGGCGCATGGCCTCGGCGCGAGATTAGAACAATGGGAAGGACTGCTGACGGCGCTCGAGCGCGAGCGCCTGGCCCATTAACTCAGCCAGCGGCCGAGGTAGAAGAGCAGCACCAGGAAGAACCAAATGATGACCGCTCGCCAGACGAGGCCCACGGCCGAGTTCATGCTGTAGATGCTGGCTTCACGCAGTTCCGGTTCCGCAGACACGCCCTCGGCATACGACTCATAGTCGTCGGAGCCCGTGGGTGCATCTGGAATGGTGAGCCGAACCCCAATGGCCCCAGCCCCGGAGGCAATGAGCACGCGATCGGTGTCATCGGACAGCATCGGCGAGCCCACGGCTCGGGCACGCCACATGGCCACCGAGTCTTCAAAATTGCCCACCACGGCGAAGATCATGGCCGTGACCCTGACCGGCAGCCAGTCCACCCACCGATAGGCCGCACGGGCCGTCTGGCCAAAAAGGTCGGTGGTGTCTTCACCCCAGGCCCGAAGCATCTGCACCGTGAGCCAATAGGCCAAGGCACCGGACACGCCGGGCAGCACGACGAACCAGAAAATGAGGCCGAAGACATGCCGTTGGGCCGAGACCAAGGCCAGCCGAATCGACTCCCGCACCACGGCAGACTCGTCTCCCGATTCCGCCGCCGCGCGGGCAACCGGGTCGGCATGCATGTCAATGGTCCAGAGCGACAGCAGGCGTCGGGCCTCGGGGAGGTCGTCGGCCCGCAGCGCTGCCTGAATGTCGTGGAATCGATGGCTGAACTGTCGAAAGCCAAGGGTCAGGTAGAGGACACCCACGGCAAAAATAAGCTCGAGCAATGGATGCACGAAGCCCAGCACACGGCCGACCACCAGGGCAAAGATGGCGGAGCCTGCGACGACCAACAGCCAGGCCGCCCAGATGGAGCGCGGGCCGTTGGGGTCGACGAGGCCGCGGACTTCCTCGAGCTTCCCCACCACCCAAGACTGGATCCAATTGGCCTGGCGAATGGGCCGCACCTGCTCCAAGAGCAGCGCCACCAGGAGGCTCAGCAAGGTCATGACAAAAGATCCTCAGCGAATGGACGAGCGATCAGACTGGTTCCAGGTTGCATAAAAAAAGTGATACAGGTTGCGAAGCATGGCTGCGGTGGCGCCCCAGATGAAATGCTGCTCGTAGGGCATGGCAAAAAACTCAATTGGACCTGATTCTATCCTGAGCCCTCGGCGCTGATGATGACGCGGATTCATGAGAAAGGACATCGGCACCTCAAAGACCTGCGCCACCTCCCTGGGGTCGGGGCGATAGACAGAGGCCTCCGGTAGCAGGCCAATGACGGGCGTGACCTCGAAGCCCGTCACGGTGCGATACACGGGCAGTTGAAAGAGCGGCTCGATATGGTCGCGGGGCAGGCCAATCTCCTCCTCGGCCTCTCGGCATGCCGTCATCTCCGGCGAGCCATCGCTCGGCTCGCTTGCACCTCCGGGAAGGCTGATCTGTCCTGGGTGGTGCTTCAGGCTGGGCAGGCGCCGCGTGAGGACCAGGCTGCAGCCTGGCAGGCCGGTATCGGGCTCCACCGTGGCACGAAGCCCCATGAGCACCGCAGCAGCGCGCCACTCGGTGGCCCCGTCGGGGGGCTCACGGCGATCGGCAAGCACCTCGGGCTGCCAAATGGGAAACGCCGGCGCGTTGGCTTTTGCAAGCCGACACCACCGAACAATGTTGTCTGATCGGAGCTCAGACGCTGGGATGGGTTGCCCCGGCTCGAAGGGCCGGGGCTCAGAGGCCTCGGGATCGAACCGAGGTGTCAGGCCTGAGACTCCTGGGCTGGCGCCTCTTGCGCCTCTGCCAGTTCACGCGGCGAACGACGTGCGGGGAGCTTCTCGCGGATGCGGGCCGATTTGCCCGAGCGACTGCGCAGGTAGTAGAGCTTGGCCCGGCGCACATCTCCGCGACGCTTGACCTCGATCTTCGCGATCAGCGGCGAGTAGAGCTGGAACGTACGCTCCACGCCCTCTCCGGCGGAGATCTTGCGCACGATAAACGAGGAGTTGAGGCCGCGGTTGCGTTTGGCAATGACCACGCCTTCGTAGGCCTGGAGCCGCTTGCGGGTGCCTTCGACCACGCTCACGCTCACCACCACGGTGTCGCCAGGGGCAAAGGCAGGAATCTCTTTCGCGAGACGTGCAATTTCTTCTTGTTCGATTTGATCAATGATGTTCATGGTGTTTTTTTCTCCTGGGCTGCGCTCGGTGAGGTAGTCGGCTCGCCCGACTGACCCGACGGACCCAATTTTTCGTCCAATAAATCAGGCCGTTTCAACTGGGTCATTCGGAAGGCCTGCGCAGCACGCCAATCCGATATTTTGCCATGATGTCCAGATAAAAGCACCTCAGGCACGTTTTGGCCCTCGAAGGTCTCTGGCCGGGTGTAATGCGGGTGGTCCAATAAGCCGGCCATGAAGGAATCCTGGACCGAGGAGTCATCATCGCCGAGCACGCCCGGCAGGCGCCGGGTTAGGGCATCCATGAGGGCCATGGCGGGAATTTCTCCTCCCGAGAGCACGAAGTCGCCCAGGCTGATCTCCTCATCGACGAACTGATCAATGAACCGCTGATCGATGCCCTCGTAGCGGCCACAGATCAGGGTCCATTGGCATCGCGCATGGCCGTCACGGACAGACCCCACTGCTGCCTCGACCCAGTCCTGACGCAGTGGGCGTCCGACTGGCGAGAACAAAACGACCGGGCCCACCACCCAGCCAGCTTCAAGGGCGCCAGACTGGCAGGCGCGCACAGCGTCTCGCAATGGCTCGGCCATCATGACCATGCCGGGGCCACCCCCGTATGGCCGGTCGTCGACGGTCTGATGCACATCGGAGGTGAACTGCCGAGGGTTGCAAAGCGCCAGGTCTACAAGCCCCCTCGAGACCGCGCGGCCGCAAACGCCGGATGACGCCCAGGCCTGGATAAGTTCAGGAAAGAGCGTGACGACATCGAAGCGAACCAAGGCCTGTGTCACCAGTCGGCCTGCCAATCCACCCGAACCGTTCGATCAATCAGGTCGACGTCATCCACATAGGCCTCGACAAAGGGGATCCAATGACGGCCGACGATCATCCAATCATGGGCGCCATTGGTGTCCATGCGATCCACCAGACCCAAGACTTCACCACTGCGGTTGAGCACCCGACAGCCCAGGAGGTCGGTCCAATAGGCCTCATCGGGTGCGGCTGCGGGGAGGGCCGACCGCGGAACACCAATCTCAGCTCGCACATACGGCTGGGCCATCTCGGGCGTGTCGACGGTGCGCAGTTGAATTCGGAAGTCTTTGCCATTGGGCTCGACCGAGGACACGATGGCCCGCCGATGGCTGCCATCTGGCATTCGGAGGACGGCCTCTTCAAGCTTCATCAAGGCCGAGGTGCGCGGATCGCCCGCATGGAAGGCCTTCATTCGGAAGGCGCCCTTCAGACCGATCGGGGCCAGCAGCAACCCCAAGGCCACGAAGGCTGCTGGGGCTTCACAAGGAGGGAGGTCGGGGGTGGGCGCTGCTGCCCCCTGAAGGCTCGTCTCGACAAGCCGTGCGACACGCCGAGCCAGGTAGGACTCTCCCGGGCCACGACTGCCGGGCATGGCGCCCTGGACAGTGCCTTTAGAGGAATTAGGCCTTTGCGGTGGCCTGGCCGGCAAAATCTTTGAGCAGTTGTGCCACGCGGGGGCTGACCTGCGCACCGTTGCTGCGCCAGTGGTCGACGCGCGCAATTTCGAAATTCAGGCGAACGTCGTTGCCGCGCGCAATCGGGTTAAAGTAACCAAGGCGCTCGATGAATCGGCCGTCGCGACGGTTGCGCGAATCGGTTGCCACCACGTGATAGAACGGGCGCTTGTGGGAGCCACCGCGGGCCAGGCGAATTACGACCATGATCTTGAATCCCTTTTATATTGTCTCGGCATTGCCATGAAAAGCCCTCAAGTTTATCAGCCTCGCAGCGCGAAAGACAAGGAGCCCCGCCATTAGCCGCAGACAGCTGCTGCACGGGCTCACCGGCCTGATGCTCTTGGGGCTTGGCCTTCAGGCCAAAGGTCAGGATGCATCGGCTGCCAAGGCCAACGCACCGGCTAAGCCCAAGGCCACCCGCCCCCGCCTGCGCCTTCCAGAATGGCTCCCTCAGGCCACCGTGATGGCGCAGCTCGAGCAGGTCCATCGGACCTACGGCATTCCAATGGCCTGGCTCATTCGCCAATTCCGACACACCAAGCCCCAGGACGCTGCCCTCCGGCTGTTCAATCCGCCACCCCCAGACGGTCCCGCCCCGGCCCGGTCGGTCTACCGTGTCATTCAGCGAAGCCTCAACCCCAAGCTCGTCCAAGATGGAAACCGGTTCCTTCGGCTTCATGCCCCGGCCTTCAAGCGCGCATTCGACCAGTTCGGCGTGCCACCTCGGGTGATTGCCGGCATCATCGGCATCGAAACCCGGTACGGCCGCATCATGGGCAGCTTCCCCACCCTCGACACCCTGGCCACCCTCGGCTTTCTCAACGAGCGTCGGTCGAGTTTTTTTCGGGATGAGGTCAGTGCGCTGCTGCTACTCTCCCACGAGCAAGGCCTCAAGCTCGAACAGCTCAAGGGCTCCTTTGCGGGTGCCCTCGGCATCCCGCAGTTCATGCCCAGCAGCTGGCGTCGATACGCCATCGACTTCGATGGTGATGGACGGGTGCAACTCCTTCAAAGCCCGGCCGACGCCATTGGCTCCGTGGCGAACTTCCTGCGCGAGCATGGCTGGGTGCCAGGCCTGAAGACACACGTGGGCCTGGGCACCCTGGCCGATCTTCAAGACCGCCCAGAGGACATCGGGCGCATCTCCGTGAGTGGCCTCACCGCCGAGCACACGGTTCGGGACATCATCGCAGCCGGCGCCATCGACGACACACCAAGCCTGCCGCCAGATACGCCGGCGAGTGTGATCGCACTGCCCGAGCCCGACCTGGGCCAGTTGTACTGGATGGCCACACCCAATTTCTTCGCCATCACGCACTACAACCGAAGCTACTTTTACGCAGTCTCGGTCTTGGCACTCTCTGAGGCGCTCAGCACGAAGGGAGCGTGACACGCGAGGGTGGCCACCGCCGCCTCATGATTAAAGCGGCCCTCTCTCCAGGCCTGCCAGACCGACGCCATCGACCATCGATCGACTGCCATGACCTCTCCGTCCTGAGGCGTTGGCACCCAGTCGTCGGGCACCGTGAGCGAGAAGGTCCAGACCCGCTCCAAGTGGACCTGCTGTGGAAGCAGCCGAACGGCTCGAACCGGCCCACAGAAGCGCGCCTGCTCCGCCACGGCGGGTGATAGACCCGCCTCCTCCCAGGCCTCGCGAACCATGGCCTCCCGCGGAAACTCCCCTCGGGGAAGGCCACCGGCCACTGCCGCATCCCAGAGACCTGGATCGATCGCCTTGGAGAGGCTTCGACGAGCCACCCAGAGGCTTCCGTTCGCATCCAGCACATTCAATTGAACCGACTGTGCGAGCAAACCGAGTGGCCTAAACAGGCTGCGCTCGAGCCCCAACGGTTGGCCATCAGGGCTCCAGAGGATCTGGCCGTCTCCCCCCACCATGCGATGCGCCTCGTCACGCCAGGCAAAGTCCGGCTGACCGCTCAGGGCCTCCCGCAGCTCGAGCGACCATGACGCCAATGCAGACCAGTCCACAGTGGCGGATGCCGGCAAGCATGAAGACACCAATGGGCTTGCCCAGCCCATCCAGTGGTGCTGGCCCTCTGGGTCCCTGAGCCACCAGGGGTGAAAGCGGCCCTGGAGATCGTTCAGTGAGGGCGGGCTTCCGAACTGGGGCAGCTGCAGTTGCTCGCCCGCCAGGCCCACGGGCCCGGTCGGACGTGGCGATTCAGCGGACGACTGCAGGCCCATCCGACGACGAACGCGGCGCAAGGCGACGCTGGCGCAGGGCCTCGAAGAAGACAACGCCCGCGGCGACCGAGACATTCAAACTCTCCACGGACCCCACCATCGGCACACTCAACAGGGCGTCACAGCCCTCACGGGTGAGCCGGCGCAGGCCCGACCCCTCTGCACCGAGCACGAAGGCAATGGGCCCACGCAGGTCGGCATCGTAAAGAGATGCGCCCACATCAGAGTCCAGCCCCAGCACCTGAAATCCCTCCTCCTGGAGGGTCTCGAGCGCTCGCGCGAGGTTGGGCACACGCAGATAGGGCACACGATCCGACCCCCCCGCCGACACCCGAACGGCGACCTCATTGAGCGGTGCGCCATGGTCCTTGGGTGAGATCACCGCCAGAACACCCGCAGCATCTGCCGTGCGCAGAATGGCACCCAGGTTGTGGGGGTCGGTCACCCCATCCAAGGCAACAATCATTTGCGCTGTCGCGGGCTGCGCGCGGAGCTGCTGGAGCAAGCCCTTGAGATCATCTGGAGCCTTGCGCGCCTGGGCCAAGGCCAACACGCCCTGATGGCGCTCACCCTTGGCCCACTCATCCAGGGCAGACACCTCCACGGGTGTGACCCGACAGTTCACCAGCCTGGCCTCCTCGAGGAGCGCCTTGAGCCGACCATCCCGGCGTTGGGCATCCACCAGAATTCGATCAATGGTCTGCGGTGCAGCCCGCAGCCGAGCCCGCACGGCATGAAAGCCCAATAGGGCGACGGCCTCTTCAGTGTCGGCCATACATCAGCCTCGGCGCTTTCGACCCGTGCGCTTGCCCGCCTTTGCAGCCTTGGCCTGGGCTGGCTTGGACTTCGAGGCAGCGCTGGTCGCTCGCACACCCTTGCCACCCTTGGCGCCTCGGGCTGGCTTGCTTCGGGGGGAGGGTCGAGCCTCGGCCAGGCCCAGGGCATCTGAGGCCTCATTGCCCATCAGGGCTTCATTGGAAAGATCGTCATCCGAGACCATCCTGCTGCGCTTGACCGCACGCACCATCGAGGGCACCAGACGAAACTCGATGCGTCGGGCGTCAAGATCGACCCGAGAGATCTGCACGATCAGCGGGTCGTAGAGCCGAAAGCGCCGCCCGGTGCGCTCACCACGCAGTTCGTGAATGACGTCGTTGTGCTGAAAGTACTCGCCCCCAAGTTCGGAGACATGGATCAGGCCTTCCACATAAAGGCTATCGAGCGTGACGAAGAGGCCAAATGGCGCCACACCCGTGACCGTGCCGGGCAGCTGCTCGCCCACCCGGTCCTTCATGAACTGGCACTTGAGCCAGGCCTCGACATCGCGCGAGGCTTCATCCGCCCGTCGTTCACAGGCCGAACAATGATCACCGATGGTGCGCCAACGATCGATGAGTTCCTGGTCGGTCGCGCGGGCGGCCCCCTCACCGTACTTGGGCTGGTAAGGCTTCCCGGTGAGCACAGACTTGATCACACGATGCACGAGCAGGTCTGGGTATCGCCGAATGGGCGAGGTGAAGTGTGTGTAGGCCGGATAGGCCAGCCCAAAGTGGCCCGCATTGTCCGGGCTGTAGATGGCCTGCTGCATCGATCGCAGCAACAGGGTTTGGAGCAGTCGCGCATCGGGTCGCTGGCGAATCTCTCGGGAGAGCCGCGCATAGTCGGCGGGCTGCGGATCCTCGCCACCGCCAAGCCGAAGGCCCTGTACCTTCAAGAACTCTCGCAGGGCCTTGAGGCGCTCGGGTGTCGGGCCTTCATGCACGCGAAACAGGCCCAGTGCCTTGTGACGAATGAGAAGATCTGCCGCGCTGGTGTTGGCCGCAAGCATGCACTCCTCGATGAGCCGATGGGCGTCATTGCGAAGCCGCGGAAGAATATTGGCGATGCGGCCCTGGGCATCCGTCTTCATGACGGTTTCCACCGTCTCGAGTTCGATCGCACCCCTGGCCTCACGCTGGGAGACCAAGGCCTGGAAGACCGCATGAAGGTTCATCAGCACCCCGTGCCTCGGGCCCAGCACACGCGCCTCTGCACCCTCTGGGTCGGCCAAGGCCGCCCAGGCCTGGTCATAGGTCAGGCGGGCGGACGAGAGAATGACCGCCTCATAGAACTGGTAGGCCTTCACCAGGCCATCGGGCGAGATCACCATGTCGCAGACCAGGGCCAGTCGCTCCACCTGTGGGTTCAATGAGCACAGCCCGTTAGACAATTTCTCGGGCAGCATCGGGAGCACGCGGCGCGGGAAGTAGACCGATGTGGCCCGCTCAAAGGCATCGCGATCGAGGGCATCACCCGGCTGCACGTAATGGCTGACATCGGCAATGGCCACGAGCAGGCGCCAGCCGCGACGGCCCAGAGGCTCGGCATAGACCGCGTCGTCGAAGTCGCGGGCGTCCTCTCCATCGATGGTCATCATCTCAACGTCGCGCAGGTCGACACGACCCTTGAGGTCTGCCGTTCGAACCTTCTCGGGAAGCTTCTCAGCGAGCCGCTCCGCGGCCTCAGAGAAACGGTGGGGGACATCGAACTTGCGCACGGCAATTTCAACTTCCATGCCCGGGTCGTCCACCGAGCCCAGCACCTCGACCACGCGGCCCACGGGCGGCGTGTAGCGCGTGGGCGGGTCCACGATCTCCACCATCACCACCTGGCCCGGCTCTGCACCACCGACATCGGATGGGCCGATGAGCACGTCGTGCTTGATGCGCTGATCTTCCGGGGCCACCAGAATGATGCCCCGCTCATGGACCAGTCGGCCCACGAGTTGGCGTGTCGCATGCTCCAGCACCTCCAGAATGACAGCCTCTGGACGGCCACGCCGGTCGGTGGTCTGGACACGCGCCTGCACGCGATCGCCGTGCATCGCCTTGAGCATTTCTCTCGGGGAGACAAAGACATCATCGGCCCCAGTGTCGGGGCGAACAAACCCAAAACCATCTCGGTGGCCGATCAGCCGTCCTGTGAAACTCGGCTCGGCGGCATCACCGCCCTCGGTCGAGGGGTCTGCATCTGGCCGTCCTGGACGACCGCTGCGAGGTTTTGACAAATTAGACTTTCCCGTTAAAGTGGGCGGCCTGAAGTTCAATGCCCAGATGGCGGAATTGGTAGACGCACTAGGTTCAGGTCCTAGCGGTGGCAACACTGTGGAGGTTCGAGTCCTCTTCTGGGCACCATTCTCGCACCCTTAGCCGACCTGGAACGGGTGCTCCATCAAAATCGTGTCGTCCCGGTCTGGCCCCGTAGAGATCATGGCGATCGGTGCGCCGGTCACCTCCGCGAGTCGATTCAGGTAATCCTGTGCTGCGCCTGGCAGGTCTTCCCAGCGGCGAATGCCCGCAGTCGACACCGACCAGCCCGGCCAGGTCTCGTAAATGGGCCTACAGGCCTCCACCGCATCGGCGCCGAAGGGCAGCACGCTCACCAGACCATCGGGCGTGTCGTAGCCCGTGCAGAGTGAGATCGAGGAGAGGCCATCCAAGACATCGAGCTTGGTGATGCAAAGGCCAGACACACCGTTGATCTGAATGGCCCGACGAAGGGCCGCAGCATCAAACCAGCCACAGCGTCTGGGCCGGCCTGTGACCGAGCCAAATTCATTTCCCTTTTCAGCCAGGTGCTGACCAATCTCGTTGGACTGCTCTGTTGGAAAAGGGCCCGAGCCCACACGAGTGGCATAAGCCTTGGTGAGGCCCAGCACATAGTCCACCTGACCAGGGCCAATGCCAGCACCCGCACCCACGGCGCCCGCCACGCAATTGCTGCTGGTCACGTAAGGGTAGGTGCCGTGGTCGATGTCGAGCAAGGAGCCCTGCGCACCCTCAAAGAGCAGGTGCTGGCCAGCCTTCATCGCCTGATCGAGCAGGTCGGGCACATCGGCCGCCATGGCCAAGAGCCTCGGTGCCAAGGCCATCAACTGGGCATGGGTCTCCTTGGGGCAGACCGTTGCAGCCCCGAGAAAGCCGGACAAGACATGGTTGTGGAGCCGATGGCTCTCCTCGAGCAGGGCCAGAAGACGGTCGGGACGCTTGAGGTCAATGAGTCGAACGGCACGGCGGGCCACCTTATCCTCGTAGGCTGGGCCAATCCCTCGCCCGGTCGTGCCGATCTTGCCCTCGCCCTTGGCAGCCTCGCGGGCCTGATCCAATGCCACGTGCACCGGAAGGATGAGTGGGCAGGCCAGGCTAATGCGAAGCCTCGCCTCCACGGAGAGGCCACTGGACTGAAGTTCATCGATCTCTGAGAGCAGTGCCTGTGGCGAGAGGACCACGCCATTGCCGATGTAGCAGACCACCCCAGGATGAAGAATGCCCGACGGAATCAGACGCAGGACGGTCTTTTTTCCATTGACCACCAGGGTGTGGCCGGCATTGTGTCCACCTTGGAATCGAACCACCCCCTGCACATCCTCAGTAAGCCAGTCGACGATTTTGCCCTTGCCTTCATCGCCCCATTGGGTGCCCACAATGGCCACATTGCGGCCCGCTCGTTTGTTGGTCGGTGTCGAATTCGGCATGGCCGTCATCCTTCTTCTAAATGTCTACCAAGGCCCACTGGCCTGAAACCCGCTTCAAGCACGGGCCTGACCAGGCCCCTAGGCCTGCGCTCGGGAGTTGAACAACCACCCGACCCTCGGCCCGAAGAGCCGCGATGGCCTCTTGCAGGGAGGCGTCGTCCTGCCAAGGGGCCGCCACGGGGACCCGATCGGCCTGGACTCGGCCCGACTGCAAGGCCAAGGCAGCAAGGCTTCGGAGTTCCAGGCTGAAACCGGTGGCCGGCCGCGCCCGACCAAAGGCCTCGCCCACACCGTCGTAGCGGCCACCGCGCACCACGGCATCGGGCACGCCCGGGCAGTGGATCGAGAACATGATGCCGTTGTGATAGCGCCAGCCCGCGAGGTCGGCCAGGTCGATGGTGAGCTGGCAACTGGGATGCCGCACAAACAGGGCAGACTGAGCCACGGCCTCGAGTCGATCAATGGCCGCCGCAATGGCATCGGTCTGAGGCAGAGCCGCCCGTGCCCGCTCGATCACACCCCCCGCACCGGTGGCCGGTCCGTAAAGCGCCATGAGGGACTCGCAGAGTCGCAAGGTCTCGGGTGCAAGGCCCGAGGATAGACTCCGCAAGGCGGTTCGGTCCTTCCAACGCAGCGCGTCTAGAACGCGGTCTTCATGGCGAACAAGGCCAGGGTCTTGCTCCCGAAGGGCCAGAAAAATGCTGCGATCGGTGAGGTCCAGGTGAACCGAGGCCAGGCCTGCGGCATCGAGCGAGGCAAGGGCCAGCTCTTGAATTTCAAGGTCGGCCTCCAGGCCCGCATGGCCAAACAACTCGCAGCCCACTTGGAAAGGCTCGCGATGGGCCAAGAGGCTCGCAGCCTCTGCGTGGACCACCGGACCGGCATAGCAGAGCCGGGAGAGGCCGGACTCGCCCAACAGGTGTGCATCCACCCGGGCAGCCTGCGGCGTGATATCCGCCCGAAGGCCGAGCAGCCGCCCCGATGCGGCATCGGTGAGCTTGAAGCTGCGCCGTTCTAAGTCGTGCGCACCCGTTACGCGCAGCGACTCGGCGTATTCCACCAGGGGTGGCATGAAGAGTTGGTAACCGTAGCCGCCGTAGAGATCGATGAGACGTCGACGCAGGCGCTCAAAGACGGCCGCCTCCGGCGGGAGGAGGTCGGAAATTTGATCGGGGAGAGTCCAGGCGGTCATGACGGCATTATCCCCGACAGCGCCGCCCAGACCTCTAGGCGGCGGTCAGGGCTGCAGCGGGGTCTGCTAGCGCTTCGCGTTCGGGGCGCGGAAGTAGCGGAAGAACTCCGACTGCGGATCCGCCACGATGACATCAGAGCGCTTGTTAAAGCTCTCACGGTAGGCCTGCAGGCTGCGATAGAAGGCCGCGAACTCGGGGTTCTGGCCAAAGGACGCTGCATAGGCTGCAGCGGCCCGAGCATCGCCGTCACCCTTGATGGTCTGCGCCTTGCGGTAGGCCTGGGCCAGGATGCCTTCACGCTGTCGGTCTGCATTCGCCCGAATCTTCTCGGCCTCCGCAAAACCCTGAGATCGGCGCTCACTCGCAATGGCCTTGCGCTCAGACTCCATTCGGCGGAAGACCGAGTCACGAATCTCTTCCGCAAAGTCGACCCGACGCAGACGGACATCCACAATTTGCACCCCGATCTGCTTGGCGTCCTCGGAGACCCGCTTCAGGATGCCCTCCATCACGCTCTCGCGGGCGCCCGAGATCACCTCATTTACCGTGCGGGTGGCGATCTCATTGTTGAGGCCATCTCGAAGGGCTCGGGAAATGCGGTCTTCCGCACTGGCGATGCGACCCGCCACGCTGGTGTAGAAGATCTTGGGGTCATCCACACGCCACTTCACGTAGGTATCGACCACCACGTTCTTTTTCTCGCTGGTGATGAAACGATCCGCATCTGGGTTGTCGATGGTCAGCGTGCGCTTTTCCACGAAGACCACGTTTTGGAACGGAGGCGGGAGCTTGAAGTGGAGGCCGGGCTCGCTGATGACCGTGCGAATTTCACCCAGGGCAAAGACCAGGGCGAACTGCCGCTGATCCACCACAAACACACAGGACAACAAGACGAAACCAAGGGCCAGCAGGGCCGAAAGGGCCGCGAAAGCCTTATTCATTTAACGACCCTCCCGAAGACGGTCACGCAGGCTTGGCGTCGGGGCTGTGCGCGGGGGCTCTGGTGCAGGGGCCGGCGCCGCAGCTGCCGCCGCGGCCTCACCGCCCATGGCCGCCGCCTGAGACGCCTGGGATGTCTGCTGCAAGATCTTGTCGAGGGGCAGGTAGAGCAGATTGCTATTGGAACGGGACTCCACCATGACCTTGCTCACATTCGAGAAGACCTCCTGCATGGTCTCCAGGTACATCCGCTCCCGGGTCACGGCAGGGGCCTTCGTGTACTCCGCCACGATTCGACGGAAGCGCTCGGAGTCACCCTGTGCCTGCGCCACCACACGCTCTCGGTAGCCCTCGGCCTCCTCGGCCAATCGGTCTGCCGCACCACGCGCCCTCGGGATCACATCGTTCGCATAGGCCTGACCCTCGTTCTTCACCCGCTCAGCGTCCTGGGCGGCCTTGATGGCATCGCTGAATGCCGCCTGAACCTCTTCGGGCGGTTGCACGTTCTGAATGGTGATGTTCACGATGGTGATGCCAGACTGGTAACGATCGGCAATGCGCTGCGTGATGGTGAGGGCCTCACGGCCAATGGCCTCTTTGTTCTCGTAGAGAACGGAGTCGCTCAGGCTGCGGCCAACCACCTCGCGCATGGCGGTCTCGGCAGCCTGCAGCACGATGTCGTCTGGGCGCACATTATTGAACAGATAGGCCTCTGGCTGACCCACTCGGTACTGCACCGCAAACTGCATGTCGATCATGTTCTCGTCTTTGGTGAGCATGAGCGAATCTCGGCTCTGGCCCGCTCGCTCGCCTCGGAACCCCACCGTGGTCTGCCGCAACTGGGCAATGTTCACGAGCTCATGGCTCTCGATGGGCGACGGGAAACGCCACTTGAAGCCCGCGCCGGTGCTGTATTCATATTTCCCGAACCGCAGGACCAGGCTGCTCTGGCCCTCCTGAACGATGTAAAAGCCGCTGGCCAGCCACAGAAGGATGAGCACACCGAAGCCCGCGCCCAGCACGCCTGCACTGAATTGGAAGGATGGGAGGCCACCGCCACCACCGCCACCCCGATTGCCACCACCCCAAGGCGACTTGGGGCCACCGCCCCCCTTGTTGCCGCCAAAGAGTCCGCTGAGCCGACGATTGAAGTCGCGCCAGACCTCGTCGAGGTCGGGCGGCTGCCCACCGCCGTTGTTGGGCCGACGCGGCTCAGATGGACGCTGCTGGCCGGCCCCATCGTTCTGGCCGTCTGCGCCAGACTCACCTGGGCCCGGGTCTTTCCCCCAACGGGGATCACCAAGCGACATCAACTGGGAAAAGCTTCTGATCATTTGAAGTGTTCTTGTCGTCATATCAATGCCCGTTCCGCAACCGCGGTGCTGGACTCCTCTACTGGGAAGGCCGGCCATCCATGAGAGGCCACTGCAGACCGCAGGCCACCAAGGCCCTCGCCGGTTGCAGCGCTCAGCCAAACCCGAGAGATCCTACCATGGGGGTCTCGCTCCACCCGTGGGGTTAATCCCGCCAGATCGATCTTGTTGAAGACCTCTATGCGAGGGACATCTGCGGCACCGACCTCCCGGAGCACCTGCTCCACGGCGTCTTGCTGAGAGAACCGTTCGGGGTCTGAGGCATCCATCACGTGAATGAGCAGGTCCGCATCGGCCGCCTCCTGAAGTGTGGACTGGAAGGCCTCGATCAGAGTGTGCGGGAGCTGCCGAATGAAGCCCACGGTGTCAGACAGCACCATGAACTGCTCTGGGGCCAGAAAGACCCGGCGGCTGGTGGTGTCCAGGGTGGCAAACAATTGGTCAACGGCCAACACGCCCGCATGGGTCAGTGCATTAAAGAGGGTCGACTTCCCCGCATTGGTATAGCCCACCAAGGACACATTGAGCGTTCCCGCCCGGGCCCGCGCCCGCCGGCGGTTGGAGCGCTGCTTGGCCAGAACAGCCAGCCGCGCCTTGAGCTGACGAACCCGATTGCCGATGAGCCGCCGGTCGGTCTCGAGCTGGGTCTCACCCGGCCCTCGCATGCCAATGCCGCCACGCTGACGCTCGAGGTGTGTCCAACCCCGTACCAGCCGGGCCGACAGGTAGTCGAGTTGCGCCAATTCCACCTGCAATTTTCCTTCATGACTGCGGGCCCGCAAGGCGAAGATGTCGAGGATGAGCGCGACCCGATCAATGACTCGCCGGCCGATGGTTCGAGAGAGGTTGCGCTGCTGGGCAGCACTCAGCTCGTGGTCGAAGATGACGAGCTCGGCCTGGTGGGCCAGGCATGCCGCGGCAATCTCCTCCACCTTTCCACCACCCGCAAAAAAGGCGGGGTCGGGCCGGTCTCGCCGGCCCATGACCACCTGCACCACCTTGGCACCTGCGGATTCGGCCAAGGCCTGAATCTCACCGAGGTCTGGCGGCTCATCCCGGCCAATCTGCAGGGCCACCACCACGGTCTTGGGGTGCTTGGAGACCGCCGCCTCAGGCGAGACGGCTAGGTTGGAGAGGTCGCTCAGGCGTCGGGCTCAGCAGTGAAATTGACCGCCCGCGAGGGCACGATCGTGGAGATGGCGTGCTTGTAGACCATCTGGGTCACGGTGTTCTTGAGCAACACCACGTACTGATCGAAGGACTCGATGTGCCCCTGCAGCTTGATGCCATTCACCAAATAGACCGACACCGAGACATGCTCTTTGCGCAGGGTATTGAGAAACGGGTCTTGCAGGGCTTGTCCTACATTTTTGGTCATGAACAGACTCCAGGGATGTTTTAGTTATGAAGTTATGACTTCACTATAGCGTTTTGATTCCCTTGGTTCATTCCTTCGGTGCGTAGGGGTTTTTGGAATTCTTCCATTCAATCCGAAGGGGCGTTCCTTCAAGGTCAAAACGCTGCCGAAACTGTGACTCCAGGTACCGGCGATAGACATCGCTCACGGCATCCAGGGAATTTCCATGCACGATGACAATGGGTGGGTTTTGGCCACCCTGGTGGGCATACCGAAGCTTGGGCCGCACGCGCCCCTTGCGGGGAGGTTGCTGTCGCTCGACCGCCTCTCGAAGTGCCCGCGTGAGCTTCGGGGTGGAGAGCTTTCGCGTGGCCGCCTGATAGGACAAGACCACCGACTTCATCAGGCCATCGATGCCGTGACCCGTTTGGGCAGAGAGGTAATGAAAACGGGCCCAAGACAGAAACGGAAGCTTGCGCTGAACCACCCGTTTCACCTCCTCACGGGCCACGGGGTCGAGCCCATCCCACTTGTTGATGCCCACCACCAGGGCTCGACCAGACTCGGTGACAAAGCCGGCGATGTGGGCGTCCTGATCGGAGATGTCCTGCTGGGCATCGAGTAGCAAGACGGCCACATGGGCATTCTCGATCGCCTGAAGGGTCTTGATCACGGAGAACTTCTCCACCGCCTCAAAGACACGCCCCTTGCGTCGCAGCCCCGCAGTGTCGATCAGGCGGTAGCGGACACCCTGCCGCTCAAACGGGATCTCAATCGCATCTCGGGTGGTGCCAGGCATGTCAAAGGCAATGACCCGTTCCTCCCCCAGAAGGGCATTGACCAGGGTGGACTTGCCCACATTGGGGCGGCCCACAATGGCCACACGCAGCCCACTGGCTGGCATGCCCAGGGTCGGGTCGATCTCATCATCAATTGACGAGGCGGCGACCTCCTCGGCCGCTGCAGGCAGCCGACCCAGTGCGGCCTCGATGAGGCTGTAAACACCGTCGCCGTGGGCGCCCGACATCGGCAGCGGCTCACCGAGTCCCAGTTCGTAGAACTCCCCCGTGCGTCCCTCCCCCGTAAGGCCCTCGAGCTTGTTCACGGCCAGCACGGTCGGCCGACCGCTTCGACGCAACTGCTCAGCAATTTGAAGGTCTTGGGGGGTCACACCGGCCCGGCCATCGACCATGAAGACCACCACGTCAGACTCCGCCACGGCCTGCAGGCTCTGCCGGGCCATCTGGGCATAGATGCCCGACTTGGCCACGGGCTCGAGGCCACCCGTATCAATGACCAGGTAGGGCCGTGGGCCGAGTCGACCCTCGCCGTAGTGGCGATCTCGGGTGAGCCCCGGCATGTCCGCCACCAGCGCATCTCGAGAGCGCGTGAGGCGATTGAACAAGGTGGACTTGCCCACATTCGGGCGGCCCACGAGGGCCACCACAGGCTTGGCGGCCACTGGGCTGCTGGCGGTCACCTCAGGGGCGAAGGAGGCTGAGTCGGCCACTGGCCGTTTGAACCAGAAGGCCCTCTTTGCCGAGTCGGATTGGACCCGCCAAGGGGCCATCGAGCCGGGTGCGCCCGATGAACTCACCGGTGGTGAGCGACATGGCATGCAGGTGGCCGTCAGCATCCACGGCCCAGGCCGCTCGGCCATCGACCGCAAGCCCGGTGACATCTCGCAGGAAGAGGCCCTCCTGGCGCCAGAGCAGATCGCCCGACTGGAGGTCGAAGGCCTGGATGCGGTCGCTGCTGTCGGCTGCAATCAGAAGGCCTGAGCCCACTGCAGCCGGCAGAGCGGCGTCGAAACGCTTCTGCCAAATCGGCCGGCCGGTCTCGGCGGACACACAGCCGACCTGGGTCTGATAGGCCGCCACACAGATGCGATCGGACTGAAGGATCGGGGCACCCAGAATGTCGGAGATGCGTTCCACCTCATTGCTGCCACGCGGAGTCACAAACTGAGACTCCCATCGAATGGCGCCATTGGTGCCGCTGGCCCAGACCACACGACCACCCGGCAGGCCCACGAGGAGATCCCCCGGGCCCATCAGTTCAGTCGCAGAGGCTTCATCCGCGGTCGGCAGGCTTCGCAAGCCAGACTGGCCATGCAGCACGAGCGTGGGCAGCGTTCGTTGGAAGACCCAGCGTCGGTTTCCGGTGGCCAAGTCCCATCCAGCCACGCGGTTGTCGGCCAGCCGTACCACCACGTGCCCGCCTGAAATAACAGGCTTCTCAAGGCCCACCCCACCCATGGGAGTGCGCCAACGCACATCGCCTTTGGCATCGAGCAGCACCAAATCGCCACCCACGGTCACCACGGCGAAGCTGCCCTCGCCCGACCCACCACCGGTGCCAACGCCTGCGGCCAGCGGGCCCTTTAGGTCGGTGCGCCAGACCACACGGCCCGAGGCCTTCTCGATGCCATGGACCACCCCTTGCCGATTCGCGGAGACCACCAGACCCTCGGACACCACGGGCGTGAAGGCCCCCTGGCCTGCACCGATGCGCGGGGAGCGGCCGACATCGGCTGTCCATGCGGTTTGAATGGCGATCTTGGGCGAGATGTCTGTGAGCTTGGCGGGCTTGGGCTTGCTGCCGCTCGAGCAGGCCACCAGGCCCAAACAGAGGGGAACTGCAATCCAGCGCCACGAGCAAGTCTTCAGCATGTTCATTGTCCTGTTTGGGCAAAGGCGTCTAATGATGCGAGTTTACGCGCCACCAATTCCGCGCCTCGCGCGTCCTCTGCATTGGCCTGGAGGGCCTTCTGTGCGGCCTCCCATGCGGACCTGGCCTCATCCCAACGCTTCATGAGCGAGAGCACATCGCCTCGACGATCCTGCACCATGCCCAATGCGGCCGCAGGCGGCTCACCCTCCAACTGCTGCAAGGCCTCCGGAAAGCGTTCAAGGTCCATGAGCACCGTGGCTGCACGCACGCGGGCAATCCAGGCAACGGATTGGTCGGAGCTCTTGGCTGCATGGGCCAGCATGGGCAGCGCCTTGTCGAGAGCACCACTGGCCACATGAACGCGTGCAAGCCGCAAGGCAGCCAGGCTCGCATGGGTGGAACTGCCATGCTCTTTCAGGAGAAGCAGGCCATGGGCCTCGGCCTCCTCGAGCTTGTCGGCAGCCAGCGCAGCCTCCATGCGCTCGAGCATTTGCGTGGCCGCCACGGCCCGACTGCCCTGCCAGGCGAGGAAGCCCTGGTAGCCAGCCCAGCCACCACCAATCACAATGAACACCGAGAGAATCCAGCGACGGTTCTCACGCCAGAAGCCCCGCAGGGCGTCCATTTGTTCTTGTTGCTCGAGATCATCCCGCACGGTCACTGCCTCCTTGAGAAACCAATTCACGACGAATCAGGCCAGCGGCCTCGGATGGCGCCAATGTCTGCTGGGCCAGTGCACCCTCTCGATCACCACGCAGCGGCTTCACCGCCACGAGGCCAGCCGCACGCTCGGCCTCTCCGAGAATGACGGCGAAGGCTGCACCGCTGGCATCGGCCTTCTTCATTTGAGACTTCACACTCTGACCCCCTGTGTGCATGAGCACCCGCAGTCCTTGCGAACGCAAGGTCTCGGCCACCGACATGGCCCGCAGGCCAGTCGCAGTGGACTCGTCGCCCCAATTCACCAGATAGACATCCAAGGGGGCTGCAGGCGCCATGGGTGCCACCTCTTCCAAGAGCGCGAGCAGCCGCTCCGCGCCCAGGGCCAGGCCACAGGCTGGCGCTGGCTTGCCACCCATCTGGGCCACGAGCCCATCGTAGCGTCCGCCCCCGCAGACCGTGCCCTGCGAGCCGAGTCGATCCGTCACCCATTCGAACACGGTTAGGTTGTAGTAATCGAGCCCGCGCACCAGGCGAGGGTTCATGACAAACGGAACACCCGCATCCGACAATGCCTGGCAGACACGGTCTTGATGGCTGCGCGAAGCCTCCCCCAAAAACGCATCGAGGGTGGGCGCGCCCTGCACCACCTCGGCCATGGCCGGATTCTTCGTGTCCAGGATGCGCAATGGATTGGTCTGCAGGCGTCGCTTGGCGTCTTCATCGAGCAGGCCCGCATGCCGAGTGAAGTGCTCGACCAAGGCCACCCGGTGGGCCAGCCGCTCCTCGGTGCAGCCCAGGGAGTTCAATTGCAGTTGAGGCCGGTCTGCCACTGGGATGCCGAGGCGCTCCCAGAGACGCCAGATCATGAGCAGCTGCTCGGCATCGACCTCGGGCTCGGCCATGCCCAGGGCTTCCACGCCAAACTGATAGAACTGCCGATAGCGACCCTTCTGAGGGCGCTCATGGCGAAACATGGGGCCGAAGTACCACAGCCGCCGTGGGCCGTCGTAGAGCAGGTTGTGCTCAATCACCGAGCGCACCACGGCCGCCGTGTTCTCGGGCCGAAGCGTGAGCTGCTCCCCATTGAGGGCATCGGTAAAGGTGTACATCTCCTTTTCGACGATGTCGGTGACCTCGCCAATGCCGCGCACGAACAAGGCGGTGGGCTCCAGAATCGGCGTTCGAATGGCCGCATAGCCATAGAGCCGAAAGGTCTCGGCCACGGCGGCCTCCAGGCGCTCCCACTGGCGCATCTGCTCCGGGAGCAGATCGTTCATGCCCTTCACGCCCACCAGTTTGTCCATCAGCCGTAGCGCCTCACCACGTAATCCTCGATGAGCGCCTGAAACTCCTCGGCAATGCGATCCCCCTTGAGCGTGGGGCCTCGCTCACCGTCGATATAGACCGGCGCCACGGGCTGCTCGCCCGTGCCCGGCAGGGAGATGCCAATGTTGGCGTGCTTGCTCTCGCCGGGCCCGTTGACCACGCAGCCCATGACCGCCACATTCATCGACTCCACCCCCGGGTACTGACGGCGCCAGACCGGCATTTGATCCCGGAGATACACCTGCACCTTGTCGGCCAGCTCCTGGAAAAACGTAGAAGTGGTTCGGCCACAGCCCGGGCAGGCAATCACCAAGGGTGTGAAGGCCCGCAGGCCCAAGACCTGAAGCATCTCTTGGGCCACCACAACCTCCTTGCGCCGATCGCCACCGGGCTCCGGGGTGAGGGAGACCCGAATGGTGTCGCCGATGCCCTCCTGCAGCAGCACGCCCATGGCCGCGGTGGAAGACACAATGCCCTTGCTGCCCATGCCCGCCTCGGTCAGGCCCAGGTGCAGTGGGAAGTCCGTGCGCCGAGACAGGGCGCGATACACAGAGATCAGGTCTTGAACCGCAGACACCTTGGCCGACAGGGTGATTCGGTCCCGGCCCATGCCCCACTGCACGGCCTGTTCTGCACTCTCGATGGCCGATGTCACCAAGGCCTCTCGCATCACGGCCTGCGCATCCCAGGGCTCCGGCCGGCCCGCATTTTCATCCATGAGCCGGGCCAGCAGGTCTTGGTCGAGGCTGCCCCAGTTCACGCCAATTCGAACCGGACGGTTGTGCCGCTGGGCGGCCTCGATCATGGCGCCAAACTGCGTGTCGCGCTTGCTGCCTCGGCCGACATTGCCCGGGTTGATCCGATACTTGGAGAGTGCCTCGGCGCAGGCGGGCACCTGGGCGAGCAGCTTGTGCCCGTTGAAGTGGAAGTCGCCGACCAAGGGCACCGGGCAGTTCATCTTGTCGAGCTGGTCGCGGATGGCCGGAACCGCCTCGGCGGCCTCCAAGGTATTGACCGTGATGCGCACGAGCTCCGAGCCCGCAAAGGCTAGGTCTCTGACCTGTATGGCCGTGCCGATGGCATCGGCCGTGTCGGTGTTCGTCATGGACTGCACCACCACGGGCGCACCCCCGCCAATCGAGACATGGCTGCTTCCCCAGGTGACATGCACCTGCTGCGTGATGCGCCGCTCGGCAGGGCCGCAGGCAAAAGGCTGGCTAGACATGACGGCTCACCTCGCGTTGGAGTTGGATGCGCTGTTGAACATGGGTGCGATCTTGGACTGCGCCCGCAAGCTGGCCGCAGGCTGCATCGATGTCATCGCCGCGGGTTCGGCGAATGGTCGTCACAAAGCCGGCCTCCGTGAGAATGTTCGCGAACGTTCGGATCGTCTCCGGCCGCGACCGCTTCAGGCCTGAGCCCGGAAATGGATTGAAGGGAATGAGGTTGAACTTGCAGGACACCGCCTCGCGGGTGACGAGGTCGATCAGGGCCCAGGCATGTTCAGCCGTGTCATTGACACCCTCAAGCATCACGTACTCAAAGGTGATGAAGTCTCGGGGCGCAACGTCGAGATATCGGCGACAGGCGGACATGAGTTCCGCCAGGGGATACTTTTGATTCAGGGGCACCAGTTCATCTCGAAGGGCATCGGTGGGGGCGTGAAGCGACACCGCCAAGGCCACTGGGCAGGCCTGGGCCAGGCGATCCATCATGGGCACGACGCCCGAGGTTGAGACCGTCACCCGCCTGCGCGACAGACCGTAAGCGTTGTCATCGAGCATGAGTTCGAGCGCCGGCAAGACCGCATCAAAATTCAGCAGCGGCTCGCCCATGCCCATCATCACCACATTGGTCACTGGCCGCTCCAGCAGCCGGTTGGCCATGTGCAGCTGGCCAATGATTTCGGAGGTTGTAAGGTTCCGGGCAAATCCCTGATGGCCCGTGGAGCAGAAACGGCAGTTGACGGCGCAGCCAGCCTGAGAGGACACGCACAGGGTGCCGCGATCGTCCTCGGGGATGAAAACGGTCTCGATGGCATTGGACTGTCCGGCATCCAGCAGCCATTTTCGAGTGCCATCGGCAGCTGTTTGATCCGCCAAGACCGGCAGCGCCCGAATCTCTGCCATGGCGGCTAGGCTCACTCGAAACGCCTTGGCCAGGTTGGTCATGTCGTCAAAATCGGTGGCGCATGACTGATGCAGCCACTTTTGAAGCTGGGTGGCCCGAAAGGGTTTTTCCCCAATCGACACCACCCAATCACGAAGGGCCTGTGGCCCGAGGTCCAAGAGGTTCACCATGACAGACGCCGCTGGACCAGGCCCGAGGGCCTTACCCCCGGCTGTGAACCATGAGGCCGGAGAAGAAGAAGGCGATCTCTTGTTGGGCCGTTTCGGGGCCGTCGGAGCCGTGCACGGCGTTGGCATCGATGCTGTCGGCGAAGTCGGCTCGGATGGTGCCCGCCGCGGCCTTCTTGGGGTCGGTGGCGCCCATCAGGTCGCGATTCTTGGCAATGGCGCCCTCGCCCTCAAGCACCTGGATCATCACCGGCCCAGAAACCATGAAATCCACAAGGTCTTTAAAGAAGGGACGCTCACGGTGGACGGCATAGAAGCCCTCAGCCTGCGCCCGAGACAGGTGCATCATTTGAGCAGCGACCACCCGCAGGCCCGCCTTCTCGAAACGTGAATAGATCTCGCCGATGACATTCTTGGCCACGGCGTCGGGCTTGATGATGGACAGGGTGCGCTCCACTGGCATGACAGTCACTTTCTTGAAAACGGTTGGAATTATTTGTGCCAAACCCCATCTAAGACCCATGGGCTTGGGTTGCAATCAAAGCAAATTGCCTTGATTTGTCAACTAAACCTGAGATTATAGAGCCTGGAATCACATCTCTTGAAGGAGAACTGTCGCAATGATCCCGCAACTGAATGACCTGCAGTCCACTGGCCGTGTCCAAAGCCCGGTTCAGAACCGTGTCCTTCGCAACACCTACCTCATGCTGGCCGCCACCATGGTGCCCACCTTGTTGGGCGCCTGGGTGGGCATGTCGGTGGGCTTCTCGCTGTTTGAGGGTAGCCCGCTCATCAGCATGCTGCTCTTTTTGGGCATTGCCTTTGCATTCTTCTATGGCATTGAGCGCACCAAGCACAGCGTGGTGGGTGTCTACCTGCTGCTGGGCTTTACCTTCTTCATGGGCCTGATGCTCTCCCGCATCCTCAGCGTGGCCCTTGGGATGGGCAACGGCGGCCAGATCATCGCCGTGGCCGCGGGTGGAACCGGTGTGATCTTCTTTGGCATGGCCTCGCTGTCCACGGTCGTGAAGAAAGACCTCAGCAGCATGAGCAAATTCCTGTTCTTGGGCGTGCTCCTGTTGATCGTGGCCTCCATCGCCAACATTTGGCTGCAGATGCCGGCCTTGATGCTCACGATCTCCCTGCTGGCCGTGGTGATCTTCTCGGTCTTTCTGCTGGTTGACCTGCAGCGCATCGTCAACGGTGGTGAAACGAATTACGTGAGCGCCACCCTGTCGGTCTACCTGAGCGTCTACAACATCTTCAGCAACCTGGTGGTGCTCCTGATGTCACTCTTTGGTGGCGGCAGCCGCGAGTAAAGCGCAACAAGACCCATTCAAGCCGGCCGTGTGGCGTTGCCCTCGGCCGGTTTTCTTTTGAAGACCGCAATCGACTCCACATGGGCCGTTTGCGGGAACATGTTCACGATGCCGGCCTGTTCCAGGGCCCAACTGCCCTGGTGCACCAAAATGGCTGCATCTCGGGCCAGGGTGGCTGGGTTGCAAGAGACCATGACCATTCGGTCCGGCCCTCCGCCCTCCAGAGACCAGGCGGCATAGGCCTCGCACAGGGCCTGCGCGCCCTCACGGGGTGGGTCCAGAAGCACACGGTCGAAATGGCCTTGGCCCTTGAGCCAGGCGAGATTCACCTCAAACAGGTTCACCGCCTCGAACCGAGCCCTTGCCTGCAGGCCATGCGCCTCGCACACCCGTGCGGCCTGCGCGATGAGCGCAGCGCTCCCCTCATAGCCCACCACCGAACCTGCCCGACGCGCGAGGGCCAGCGAAAAATTGCCCAGGCCACAGAAGAAATCTGCCACGCGATGGGCATCTGAGACCTCCAGCAGGCCAATGGCCCTGGAGACCAGCACGCGATTGATCTGAAAGTTCACCTGGGTGAAGTCAACCGGCGAGTACGGCATCCGAATGTTGAAGGCCGGCAAGGCATAGGAGAGGCCGGGCATCGCTGCAGGGTCTGCACCGGACTTGCCCGGCCAGCACAGCGGCGTTGCCGTGGCCGGGCCACCCGCCTGAGACCAGAAGACAACCCCGTGGGCGTCGGCGAACGCCTGGAGCGTGGCCTCATCCTCAGCCGGCAGGGCGACCAGGTGACGAATGACCCAAACGAGCACGTCGCCTTGCAGGGCCGACGCGTCCGCCTCGCCCACGGCGAGCTCGACCTGCGGAATGTCCCTGGCAGTCGACAGGCTCGCGAGGCAGTCCCGCAGCAGGGGCAGCAGTCTAGCCGCCCCGCGGTGCAGGACTCGACAGGTGTCCATCTGCGCCACATAACTGCTCGCCCGTTCGCGAAAGCCCACGAGCAGCCCACCTTTTTTGTCGACCCAACGGACCGACAGCCGTGCACGTGCCCGATAGCCCAAGGATGGGCCTCGGATTGGGGAGAGCACCTCCGCGGGCCGAAGCTTGCCGATGTGCCAGAGGTTGTCCTCGAGAACCCGCTGCTTGATGGCCACCTGGGCCGAGGGCGTCGCATGCTGCATGCTGCAGCCACCGCACACCCCGAAATGCGGACAGGGCGGCGTGGCCCGATCGGGAGATTGTGAGCGCCATTCCACCGCACGGGCCTTGATGTAACTCGGTCGCTCCCGAAGCACCTCGACCATCACATCCTCGCCGGTGAGCCCGCCCACCACAAAGACGACCTTGCCCTCTTGCCGTGCAATGCCCTGGGCCTCCAGGTCAACCGACTCAATTCGAAGCGGCCCCATGCGCCGCAGCGGCTTGGGCGCTCCAATGGTTCTGCGGCCCATGCTCAGAGATCCGTGGTCCAGGCGTCCAAGAAACGTGACCAATGGTTGCCTTCGAGCAGTTCTCCCGGCTGACCAATCTTGGCCGAGAGCGAGGCACGAACCAGGCGCATCTCCTCGCGGGCGGCCTCGGCGGAAAGCTGGCCTCGCATGGCCTGAAAACGCACATAGAGCAGATAGGTGTTGACCACATCGGTCTCACAGTAGGCCGCCACGCCATCGGCTCGGCCATCGAGAAAAGCCTCCCAGACCTTGGCGCCATCTTCGCCGAGCTTGCCTGGAAACCCACAGAGCTGGGCCATGGCATCGAGTGGTGCGTTGGCCCGACCACTGAAGTTGGCCAGAACATCCATGAGGTCGAGGTGACGGCTGTGGTAGCGGCTCAGGTAATTGTTGTACTTGAAGTCGCGATTGTGGTCGCCCTGGTCCCAGTACTGGGGAGCCACGATGCCATGCAGCATGGCCCGATGGTGCAGCACTGGAAGGTCGAAGCCGCCGCCGTTCCAGGTCACCAACTGAGGAACATGGCGCTCCACGGCATTGAAGAATTGCCGGATACGCTGGGCCTCGTCCGCATCCTCCGCCCCGAAGCCATCCCCCAGGCACTTGACGCGAAAACCCTCTTGGTCGCGAAAGGCACAACCAATGGTGAGCACCCGCTGCAGGTAGAGCGGCAGGAACTCGCCCTGCCCTTTGGCAGCGCGCTCCGCCTGAACATGGGCCACCGTCTCGCGATCATCCAGGCCGTCAGGAGCCAGGCCCAGCCGACGAATGCCCGCCACATCGGGGATCGTCTCCAGGTCGAAAACGAGGACGGGCGTCAATTAGCGCGACGGCAAGACCGACATCGGATCGATCGGCTTGCCGCCTCGGC
This sequence comes from Pseudomonadota bacterium, assembly GCA_041163175.1. Taxonomy (GTDB): domain Bacteria; phylum Pseudomonadota; class Gammaproteobacteria; order Burkholderiales; family Burkholderiaceae_A; genus Hahnella. The sequence continues at coordinate 47,061 of JBEARM010000001.1, forward strand.
GAACCTCGAAATGCAGCATGGGCTTGTCGGCATCCGACATGCCCAACTCTGCAATCTTCTGACCTCGCTTCACGGTCTGGCCCTCTTTCACCAGGATGCTGCGGTTGTGGGCATAGGCGGTGATGAAGTCGTCTGGATGCTTCACGATGACCAGATTCCCATAGCCCCGCAGGCCATTGCCACTGTAGACCACCCGCCCCTGCTCCGCAGAGAAGACTGCCTCACCCGGCGCGCCGGCAATGGCAATGCCCTTGCTACCACCGTCAGAAAAGCCGGTGATGACTTGGCCATTGGCCGGCCAACCCCAGCGCAGGTTTGTCACCAGGGGCGTTGCCGCCTGCTCCGGCACACTGGTGGGGGCACTCGCCACCATGGTGGGGTCTGCAGGCGCAGCGGGCAATCCAGGCTCAACGGCGGGCGCGACTTCCGTGATGGTTTCATTGGCTGCAGGTGGCTGATCGGAGGACATGCCCGAGGCCACCGGTCGACCCTCCAGCGGCCGAATCTGCATGGTGGACGGGCGGCTCTGGATGGGCTCGGACTGCGCAAGCGTATTGGACGATGCAGGCCGCTCTGGCTTGGGCTCGCGAACGCGAAGCACCTGCCCCACATCGATCAGGTTGGGATTGTCGATCTGATTCCACTGAGACAGTTCACGCCAGTCCACGCCGTGCTCGAGGGCAATGCCCACCAGGGTGTCGCCCCGCCGAACACGGTAAAAGCCCTCGGGTACGGGGGCCAAGTCGGCCAGCGCCCGACCACTCGCGGTGCGCTGGTCTGCGGGCTTGGCAGCCCCGACCTTGCGAGACTCAATCGGTGACGGCGCCTGAAACTGGGCGCACCCAGCCAACAAGGCCAAGGACAAGCCCAGCCATGCCCAGGTTGGTCCGCGATGTCGTCGCAGCGCTGCATCAGTCATCGTTGAACACCTTTCAGTATCGGCACAAACTGCACCGCATCGAATTCGAACCGCTCAAAAACAGGCGCACCCGTCTCGTCATCCCGCCCTCGGCGCACCACAACCAGTCGCTGGTCGGGCCAGCCCAACGGCACCACCATCACACCGCCCACGCTCAATTGTCTCAACAATTCGCGCGGCATGTCAGGCAGGCCAGCAGCAAGGACCATGACCTCGAAGGGCGCCATGGCTTGGCAGCCCGCAAGGCCATCGCCCAGCAAGAGATGGAGGTTCGACAGGGCAAGCGGTGCAAGGTTTCGGCGAGCATCCTGGTGCAGGCCCTCAATTCGCTCAATGGAAGCAACCGTGGGAAAGAGGGCGGCCATGACGGCCGCCTGATAGCCGCAGCCCGTGCCGACCTCCAAGGCCCTTTGAACACCGCCCAATGCCCGACAATACGCACGGGCCAGGCTGAGCGAACGCGCCACCACAAATGGTTGCGAAAGCGTCTGCTGATAGCCAATGGGCAGGGCCGTGTCCTCATAGACCCGACTCGCCAATGCGGGATCCACAAACCGATGTCGAGGGAGCTGATCCATGGCCTGCAACACAGCCTCATCCGCAATGCCCTTTTGGCGCAGGCGCTCGATCATCCGTGCACGCAGCCGCTCACTGGCCAGGCCCTGGTTTTCGGACGGAGGCTCTGGTGGCGGGGCCGGGCGACGACCACCCCACTTGGGCTCGAGCGGCTTGGGCTCCGGGGCAACCCGGCGGTCACCCGGCTTTAGGGAAGGGCTTCGAGCCACTCCGAGAGTTCCTCTGCTGCAGGGGTGTCACCCAGGTCGACACGCAGGGGCGTGATGGCCACCTCTTGATTGGCCAGGGCATGGAAGTCGGTTCCAGGCCCAGCCTCCTTGATGGCACCGGGTGCACCCACCCAGAACATGGGTTCTCCCCGTGGTGAGGCCACCCGCACGACGGGCTGGGCCACATGCCGACGACCAAGCCGACACACCCTGTAGCCCTTGAGGCTGCCCAGGGGCACATTGGGAATATTGACATTGAGCAGCTTGGGTGCCGAGAAAGGCCGTTGAATCAAGCCCGCCACCACCCGCTGGGCCACATGCACTGCGGTGTCGAGATGGCCAAATCCACGATCGGCCAGTGAGAAAGCCACTGAGGGAATGCCCAGCAGAAAGCCCTCCATCGCTGCAGCCACGGTGCCGGAATACAGGGTGTCCTCGGCCACATTCTGGCCATTGTTGATGCCCGAGACCACCAGGTCTGGCGGCTGCGTGAGAAAGCCCGTAATGGCCACGTGAACGCAGTCGGTGGGCGTGCCGTTGACGTAGTGAAACCCGTTGGCCGATTGGCGAACATAGAGCGGCCGATCCAGTGTGAGTGAGTTGCTCGCGCCGCTTCGGTCGGCCTCTGGCGCCACCACAGTGACGTCGCCAAAGCCACGCATGGCCTCGGCCAGGGCTTGGATGCCAGGAGAGAAGTAGCCGTCGTCGTTTGAAACCAGAATTCTCAAGATGGATTCTCTTCGCCGGGCCAATCCTTGATGTAAGCCCTGAGCATTCGGTTCTCAAAGTTCTGAGCCTCGAGCACCGCGCGAGCCACATCGTGGAAAGAGACCACACCCAGCAGTTCGACGCCATCCATGACCGGCAGGTAACGCTCCCCGCAGGCGTTCATCACCTCACGCAATTCATCGACCGTCATCTCTGGTGAGGCCACTGTGGGAGAGGCATTCATCACCTCCTTGACCGGGATCTGGGCCATGGTGGGTGTGGGGCCTGCCAGGTTCTCTCGAAGTCGCTTGGCCATGACCCGATTGACCTCTCGAAAGGTCAGCATGCCCGCAAGTCTGCCCTCTGACATGACCACCAGAGAACCGATGTCCTGCTCATCCAGCGTGATCACCGCGTCCGACAACAGGGTGTCTGGCCCCACGGTAAAAAGGATGTTCCCCTTGACCTTGAGAATCTCTCGAACCTTCACGGCGCCCCCCTTGCCGCGCTTGGCGGCTTTGCATCATTGTTGTTCGCAACCATGCTAGCACCGCTTGGCGTTGGTGTTTTCATGGCTATGATAGGCAATGCCTTCCACCCGAATTCTTGTCGTTTATTACAGCCGTCATGGCGCCACCCGTGCACTGGCCGAGGCCTGTTGCGAGGGCGTGGAGACCGTGGCCCGATGTGAGGCGGTGCTGCGCACGGTGCTGCTCTCAGCGCTTACTCCCCTGCTGGCCTGGTGGCCCCTGCAGAGGGGTTTCGGCTTGAGCACGGCCACCACGGTGGTGTGCCTGGCGGTGCTGAGCGCCACCGGCACCGGCGTGACCCTGCGGGCCCTCGCCCAGGCGGGCGCGCTCAACACCCCCTCCGGCCGGCTGCTGGTGGGGGTTTCGGTGCTCGATGATCTGCCCGCCATCGGCCTGCTGACGCTGGCGATGGCCCTCGGCCAGCCCCCCGCGGCAGCCGGGGGCCTGGCCGATGGTGCCATGGGCCTGGGCACCGGCGTGACCCTGGTGCTGCTCAGCCTGGCGGCCAGCCGCTGGTGGCGCCGCCGCCATGGGCCTTGGCAGCCGGGGCCTTTGGGGGTGCTGCTGGTGTTGATCGGCTGCAGCTGGGTTGGCGAAGCCACGGGGCTCACGAGCCTGATGGGGGCCCTCTGGGGCGGGGTTGTGATGGGTCGACTGGCGCCGATGGCCGCTCACAACCCGGGAGCGCAGGGGCTGCACAGTCAGCTCGCCCTGCTCTCGGAGCAGGTCGGGGCCAAGCGCCGGCGCACTTGAGACACAAAGGGGCTGGCGACAAAGGGGCACCGAGGGACGGCAGGGCCACAGGAGGCAGGGCTTCCGCGCGGGAGACCGCTGGGCTGCAAGCAGGCGCTCGAGGAGCTGGCTCCACTCTTGTACCCCGAGGGGGCTCCGACCCGGCAACTGGCCGTCGGCGGGCAGCCCCGCTTTCTCCGGCAGAAGCACCGCTGACACCCAAGCGCCCCGGTCCAGCGGCGGCACCCCCACGCAAGCGGGCCGAGTCGTAATATGCTCGACCATCTCCACCGTATCGTTCAAGAAGTCAACAACGCGCCGGATCTCGAGCAGGCGCTGCAAGTCATCGTGCGGCGCGTCAAGGAGACTATCGGCGCCGACGTTTGCTCGGTG
>JBEARM010000002.1:0-38760 GCA_041163175.1 Pseudomonadota bacterium
CCCTGACAGTCGCCCTCCCCGTCCTGGCGGCCAGCCCCATGCAGGCCCACGCCGTGGAGGAGTCTGACTGGGTGAGCCTGTCCCAGTCGTCCTTCGAGCCCATCGTGATTCGAGACGTCCTCTGGGTCGGCCCTCACTGGCACATCACCCCAGATGCATTTCGGCAACCGCCTCGTTGGCACTTGTCGATCGATCCTGGAATGGCCTTTGGCACCGGTGGGCATCCCACCACCCAGCTCTGCCTCGAGGCCTTGCTCACGATCTTCTCCCAGCCCAGTGCTTCGGCGCCGACCCAGGTGCTGGACCTGGGCTGCGGCTCCGGCATTCTCGCCATCGCAGCGGCGAAACTTGGAGCCCGCCATGTGCTGGCGGTGGACATTGATCCCATGGCCCTGCAGACCACCAGACGCAATGCCGACATCAACGGGGTTGCCGCTCAGCTGACCGTCGCCGATGCGCGCACCCCCATTCCCAATTCATTCGATCTCGTCCTGGCCAATATCCTTGCCCAGCCGCTCAAGCTGCTGGCCCCCATGATCCTGGGCGCCGTCGCATCCCATGGTGGGCTGGTGCTCTCCGGCCTGCTCACGCGTCAGGAGGACGAGGTGCGGGCAGCCTATGCCGCGATCGACCCCCAGCAGCAGAACAAGATGGTCTCCCTGGGCTCCCGGGACGGCTGGCTCTGCCTTGGCTTTTGGCCCACTGGTGTCCAAGCCCCCGACTCCCTATCACCCCTCTCATAAGGTTTTTTGAACATGGCAATTCAAGTCAGTGGCAGCGTCGCCTTCGACACCATCATGGTCTTTGAAGGACGATTTTCGGAGCAGATTCTTCCAGACCAGGTGCAGATGCTCAACGTGGCGTTCCTGGCGCCCTCCATGCGTCAAGAGTTCGGCGGCTGCGCGGCAAACATCGCCTACAGCCTTCGGGCTCTGGGTTCGGATGTGCGTGTGATTGGTGCCATTGGCCGTGACGGGGGGCCTTACCGGTCTCGGCTGGAGGGCTTGGGCGTGGACTGCTCAGGCCTGCTTCAGCGTGAGGACTGCTTCACGGCGCAGGCCTTTATCACCACCGACCTCGACGACAACCAGATCACGGCCTTTCACCCAGGCGCCATGAACCATGCCCACGAGAAGTCGGTCGTGCCAGACGACGGCCTTGGCATTGTCTCGCCCAATGGCAAGGCCGCCATGCTGGCCCATGCCCAGCAGTTCCACGCGCAAGGCATTCCCTTCGTCTTTGACCCGGGCCAGGCCATGCCCATCTTCGAGGCCGACGAGCTCGAGGCCCTCATTCGGCAGGCCAGTTGGCTGGCCGTCAATGCCTATGAGGGCGAGATGCTCAGTCGCAAGGTCGGCCAGTCACTCGAGCAGCTCTCCACCTGGCTCCAGCCTCATGCGCAGGGTGGGCTCATCATGACCCAAGGTTCGGCCGGCGCCACCATCATCATCAACGGCCAGCGGCAGAGTCAGCCGGCCGTTGTCGTCCCCAGGCCTGTAGACCCCACGGGCTGTGGTGATGCCTTCCGGGCTGGTCTGCTCCATGCACTCTCGCAAGGGCACAGCCTTGAGAGGGCTGTCTCACAGGGCATTGTGCTTGGCGCAATCAAGGTGCAGTCTCGGGGTGGACAGAACCACACGGTCTCTGAAACCATGGTGTCTGACATGCTGTCCAAGTTGTCATAGGTCCATCACTTTCTTTGGAGCAAGCCACCATGTCTCAGTCCACATCCAACCGTTTCTCACCACTGGCCTGGCCCGCCGTACTGGTCACGGCCCTACTGGCCACCGGCTGTGCCACGCAGAGCAATTCCAGTTCGGTCTATCGTGCAGGCGAGACACAGGTCGAGCAGGTGGTGCGAATGGCGGTGATCGAATCCATCCGGGCCGTCACGGTACAGCGCGACAGCAAGGGCGGAGGGCTTATCGCGGGCGCGGTGGTGGGTGGGGTGGCTGGCTCCTCGGTCGGTGACGGCAAGGGCAGCACGATCGCCAGCGTTCTCGGCGCTGTGGGTGGCGCCATTGCCGGCCAGATGATCGAGGAGCGCGGGAATCAGCGGCCGGGCCAGGAGATCACCCTCCGATTCGACACCGGAGAGCGTCGCGTCATTGTGCAGGAGGCAGATCCAGCGCTGCAGGCGGGGGCTCGAGTGCGCGTGGTGGGAAGTGGCTCCGCGGTCCGCGTCTCGCCGCAGTAAAGAGGGAGGCGGTCTCGGGGGTTAGAGCCCCGGCAGCCCCAACAGGGCCGCCGCCAAGGAATGCTCCACGCGCTCATGCACTGTGAGCATCACCTGCAGCAGCAGAAAGACCACAATGGGTGAGAAGTCGAGGCCCGACGGCGCTCCCCGGTGAATGAGCTGCCGCAGCGGGCCCATGAAGGGCTCCACCATCGCGGCCAATACAGGACGAATCTGCTCTGCCGCAGGGCTTGCGCCGAACCAGCTCATCAAGACGTGGGCGATCACAAGCAGCACCAGGAACCTTAGCCACCAGCCAATCACCCAGGCCAGGGCGAGCAGCAGCATGGCCAAGGGCGTTGGCAGGCCGGCATCTGCCGCGTCAACGGCTGGGGCGACATCTGTGGCGAACAAGGCCCATTTGAGAATGGCTGCCACGAGAGACACCAGGCAGGCCGCCAGTAGGCTCGAGGTGTCCAGGCCGGCCATCGGACGAACCACCCTGCGCATGGGCAAGACCAGCCAGTTGGTCAGCCGAAAACAGAGTTGGGTGAGGGGGTTGAGCGGTGAGATGCGAAGCCATTGAAGGTAGGCTCGCAGAAGACAGGCCACGCACACGAGGCCGGATACGGCCCGGAGCAGCATCCAGAGAAGATCAACAGCCATGAGAGAAAAAAGCCTCGCCGGTTCGCGGCGAGGCTTTTAGACAACGGACGCCGAAATTAAGGGCGACCACCAACCGGGAACGGCCATGTGCTGGAGATGGGCGCCGCAGCGGGTGCGACAACCTTCTTGGCAGCAGGCTTCTTGGCCGGTGCTTTCTTGGCAGCAGGCTTCTTAGCAGGCGCCTTCTTGGCGGCTGGCTTCTTGGCCGGTGCCTTTTTAGCAGCAGGCTTCTTAGCAGGTGCCTTCTTAGCAGCAGGCTTCTTAGCGGGTGCCTTCTTGGCCGCTGGCTTCTTCTTTGCGGCGGGTTTCTTGGCTGCAGGCTTCTTGGCCGCTGGCTTCTTCTTGGCGGCCGGCTTCTTGGCTGCAGGTTTCTTCGCTGCTGGCTTCTTGGCGGCCGGCTTTTTCGCGGCTGCCTTTTTCGCCGCAGGTTTGGCTGCGGACTTCTTCAACTCAGGCTTATCGGCCTTCGCCGCCTTCTTTGCTTTCTTCTTTGCTGCCATTTTCATTCTCCTTCAGGCCGACTCCGTCGGCGGTTACATGGGAGATTCGAGCCTCATGGCTCGAACCATTCATTTGCGCAAGCCGTCGAACCTTTGCCTGCCTGTCGACAAAACCAACGCCAATGAATCCTGTTGAGTGGGCCCGAAGGAGGAAATCAGCAAATGGCTATTCCCAACTGAGTGCGCCCCCCGTTTGATACTCGATCACACGGGTCTCGAAAAAGTTACGTTCTTTCTTGAGGTCGACCATTTCCGCCATCCAGGGGAAAGGGTTCTCTTCATTTCCAAAAATGGGATCCAGGCCAATCTGCTGGCAGCGACGATTGGCGATATAACGCAGATAGCCCTTGAACATGGCGGCATTGAGACCCAGCACGCCACGGGGCATGGTGTCCTCGGCATAGCGGTACTCCAACTCGACCGCCTTGACGAACAACTCACGAAGCTCGGCCCGGAACTCGGGCGTCCAGAGGTGAGGGTTCTCGAGCTTGATGGTGTTGATGAGGTCGATGCCAAAATTACAGTGCATCGACTCGTCGCGCAGGATGTACTGATACTGCTCAGCCGCGCCCGTCATCTTGTTCTGGCGGCCCAGGGCCAAAATTTGCACAAATCCGACATAGAAGAACAGGCCTTCCATGATGCAGGCAAAGACGATCAGGGATTTGAGAAGCTGCTGGTCGGTCTCTGGGGTGCCGGTCTTGAAGGCCGGATCCGTGAGCGTGTCGATGAAGGGAATCAGGAACTCGTCCTTGTCCCGAATCGAGGCGACCTCGTGATAGGCGTTGAAAATCTCACCCTCGTCTAGGCCGAGCGACTCCACAATGTACTGATAGGCATGGGTGTGAATGGCCTCCTCGAAGGCCTGGCGCAGCAGGAACTGGCGGCACTCCGGGGCGGTGATGTGACGGTACGTGCCCAGCACAATGTTATTGGCCGCCAGGCTGTCGGCCGTGACAAAGAACCCCAGGTTGCGCTTCACAAGCCGACGCTCGTCGTCGGTGAGGCCATTGGGATCCTTCCAGAGGGCAATGTCTCTGGACATATTGATTTCCTGGGGCATCCAATGGTTCGCACAGCCCGAGAGGTACTTCTCCCAGGCCCATTTGTACTTAAAGGGCACCAACTGGTTGACGTCGGTGCCGCCATTGATAACCCGCTTGTCCTCAACGCGCACGCGGCGCTCGAGATCGGCATCGGGGATTGAGGAGGGAACGGGACCCCGCGACAGAGGCTCTGTCACCGAGGGAGGCGCTTTGGGCGCGATGGTCGTCGTGGTGGTGTCTTCCCAGTTCAGCATATCGATCTCACTTTCTTCATTAGGTCAGTGAGATTCGGTCAATGAACACAGACCGAATCATGATGGAAGCAAGAAAACTCTGCAATTGTTTTCTTGCTTTCTTGAAAAAAAATTTCGTGTGGATGCAACACCTGCCCTCACTACTGGCAGGCCTCGCAATCCGGGTTGTCAATGGAACAAAACTTCACGTCCGAACCAATCACAGCGCCACCAGTAGAAATTGGATCTGCTGCTGCCGTGAGTGCCGAGGCGCCACCCTGCAGGCCACCCGAGACCGGCACTGCGTTGAGCTGCCCAGTGTTGAGGGTGGACTTCTCCGCATGGGTGGCACCCATGGTGCGGAGGTAGTAGGTTGTCTTCAGGCCTCGCAACCAGGCGAGCTTGTAGGTCTCATCCAGGCGCTTGCCCGATGCACCCGCCATGTAAATGTTGAGAGACTGCGCCTGATCAATCCATTTCTGACGCCGGGCTGCGCACTCCACCATCCAACTGGTGTCGACTTCAAAGGCGGTGGCATAGAGGGCTCGAACCTCAGCCGGAATGCGATCGATCTTCGAGAGGCTGCCGTCAAAGTACTTGAGGTCGGAGACCATCACCTCGTCCCAGAGCCCCAGCTCTTTCAGATCACGAACCATGGCCTCATTGACCACCGTGAACTCGCCCGAGAGGTTCGACTTCACGTAGAGGTTTTGGTAGGTGGGCTCAATGGAGGCCGAGATGCCCACGATGTTCGAGATGGTGGCCGTGGGAGCGATGGCCACGCAATTGGAGTTGCGCATGCCGTAGGACTTGATGCGGTCCCGGAGGGCAGACCAATCCAGGCGGGCGGAGCGATCGGCCTCGAGATAGCCACCCCGCTCCTTGGCCAGGAGGTCCAGGGAGTCCAGGGGAAGAATGCCTCGGTCCCAGAGGGAGCCCTTGAAACTCGAGTAGGCGCCGCGCTCCTGGGCGAGGTCGGTCGAGGCCCAGTAGGCCTGATAGCAAACGGCCTCCATGGAGGAGTCTGCGAACTCCACGGCAGCCTGGGAGCCATACGGGATGCGCATGGCATGCAGGGCCTCCTGAAAGCCCATGATGCCCAGGCCCACCGGGCGATGACGGACGTTGGACGCCCGGGCCTTGGCCACCGCGTAGTAATTGATGTCAATGACGTTGTCGAGCATGCGCATGGCCACCGACACCGTCTTTTTGAGCTTGTCGGTGTCGAGCTCCAGGCCCCCGTTGGCAGATGGCCGCAGGTGCTGGACCAGATTGACCGAGCCCAGATTGCAGACGGCGATCTCGGACTCATTGGTGTTGAGCGTGATCTCGGTGCAGAGGTTGGAGCTGTGGACCACCCCGACATGCTGCTGCGGACTGCGAACGTTGCAAGGGTCTTTGAAGGTGATCCAGGGGTGCCCGGTCTCAAAGAGCATGGTGAGCATCTTGCGCCAGAGGGTGTTGGCCTGAACCGTCTTGAAGAGACGAATCTCACCACGGGCAGCCTTGTCTTCGTAGGCCACATAAGCCCGCTCGAAGGCCTGGCCATACATGTCGTGTAGGTCTGGCACATCGGAGGGCGAGAAGAGCGTCCAGTTGCCGTTTTCCATCACCCGCTTCATGAAGAGGTCTGGAATCCAGTTGGCGGTGTTCATGTCATGGGTGCGGCGGCGGTCATCTCCGGTGTTCTTCCGAAGCTCAAGAAACTCCTCGATGTCCATGTGCCAGGTCTCGAGGTAGGTGCAGACAGCGCCCTTGCGCTTGCCGCCCTGGTTCACGGCCACGGCAGTGTCGTTGACCACCTTGAGAAACGGAACCACGCCCTGGCTCTTGCCGTTGGTTCCTTTGATGTGGCTGCCCAACGCACGAACAGGGGTCCAGTCGTTGCCGAGCCCGCCAGCATACTTGGCCAGCAGGGCGTTCTCCTTGATGGCCTCATAGATGTCGTCGAGATCATCGCCCACGGTGGTGAGGTAGCAGGACGACAGCTGTGAGTGGGTGGTTCCACTGTTGAACAGGGTGGGGGTGGAGCTCATGAAGTCGAAGCTCGAGAGCAGGTCGTAGAAGGCAATCGCCTTGCCCTCGCGGTCGAGCTCATTGAGGGCCAGCCCCATGGCCACCCGCATGAAGAAGACCTGCGGCAGCTCGATTCGACGGCCTTCCCCGGTGAAGGGGTCGTTACGGTCGATCAGGAAGTAGCGGTCGTAGAGGGTCTGCAGGCCGAGGTAGTCAAACTGCAGGTCGCGCTCAGGCCGCAGGGCATCTGCGAGTCGGCCCAGGTCGAACCTGGACATGTCCTCGTTCAGTAGCCCAATCTCGACACCCTTCTTGATGAATCGGGGGAAGTACTCGCGCGTGCGCGCCGCCACCTCAGCCGGTGTGACGTCGGCCTGCAGGACCTCCTTGCGAACGGTGTGCAGAAGCAGGCGGGCACTGACTTTGGCATAGGCGGGATCCTTTTCGATGAGGGCACGGGCGGCCAGAATGGCTGACTTTTCAACCTCCTCCACGGGCACGCCGTCGTAGAGGTTTTTGAGGGTGTCTTGAAGGACATCCTGTACCTGGACATGGGCCTCAAGCCCCAGGCAGGCTGCCGAGACCATCGATGCCAGCCAGGCCTCATCGAGCGGAACCTTCCGGCCATCGACGAGCATGTGAAGGCCATGGCTGGACTGGGCTGGCTCGAGCTTCATGCTCGCAGCCCGCTCCTGGGACCGACGCTCACGATAAAGCACATAGGCCCTGGCCACCTCATGCTCGCCGGAACGCATCAGGGCGAGCTCGACCTGGTCTTGAATGTCCTCGATATGGATCACGCCGCCGGCCGGCAGCCGGCGCATCAGGGCCGCGGCCACCTGCTCCGTCAACGATTCAGTGATCTCGCGAACCCGGGCACTGGCAGCACCCTGGCCGCCCTGGACCGCAAGAAACGCCTTGGTGAGGGCCACGCTGATTTTGGGAGCCTCGAAACGAACCACGGCACCATTGCGACGAACCACCTTGATGTCTTGAAGGGTGGCTGCAGCAGACAAAACGGCAGGCGACGGCGCACCCATCATCATGGGTGCCGAGGCTTCTTGCCGTGAGGCCAATGTGGCTGATTCAATTCCCCGCTGCATGCGTGATTCCTCCCTAGAACACTACAGGTAGTAAAAAAGTGGCTGTTTGAGTACTAATTCTAGTAGTCCAAGCGGATGAGGGGCAAGGTGAATCACAGGGGAAATCCCTTGTTTTCCGTCATTCCCGGCGAGAAGCCCCGCGATGTCTGACTAGATTTTTTTTTGCCAAGGCTTTTCGGGCACTCACGGGATGTTTCGACCGCTGAGCCCCCGCCCCGGCTCGATGAAGACATCCGGGAAAAAGTGTTAACTCATCTGCCGATGCAGCGGTGTCTTGCACAAGGCCAACAATTGATGCAGGCGATGCCAGTCAAAGCAGGGGCCTGGGTCCGTCTTACGGCCCGGCGCGATGTCAGAGTGGCCCGCGATGCTCGCGCAGCTGGGATGGGCCTGTTGAATGACACGACACAGCTCGGCCAGCCGCTCAATCTGAACAGGCTCGTAGGCCTGAGCATCGCAGCCCTCTAGCTCCACACCAATCGAAAAATCGTTGCAGCCACTGCGGCCCATGAACGAGGACACGCCGGCATGCCAGGCCCGTTCGAGGCAGGAGACGTACTGGATCACCAGGCCATCCCGTCGAACCAGAAAGTGGGCCGAGACCCTCAGGCCCTGCAAGGCGGCAAAGCTCGGGTGCGCGGTGCAGTCGAGCCGGCCCAAGAAGAGGTCCGTGACGTGATCGCCCTCGAAACAGCCCTCGGGCAGGCTGATGCCGTGCACCACAATGAGATCAATGCCGGCACCCGGAGGCCTTGCATCGGCATGTGGCGATGGCGCATGCACGAGGCATGGCCCGGGGCTGATCCAGCCGTCTGCCCCCAGAGCCTCAAAGGCCTGCATGGTCCTTCCCACAATACGGCTGGCCCAGGTGCCAGACCGCCTCATCCGATGGCAGGTGAAGGCCGCAGCGCTTACAGGAGATCAAGGAGGCTGGCGGGGGCACCTGCTCTGGCGGGGGCGGCGGGGGCTTCTTTTTTCCCAGGGCCAGGCGCAGCATGAAGAGTGCGATCCCCACCAAGACCAGGATCGTGAGGATGCGTCCGAACATCAGGCCGCGATGAAGATTTCAAGCACAAATCGGCTGCCCACATAGGCCAGCAGCAGCATGGCGAAGCCTCCCAGCACAAACCGAGCCGCCACTCGGCCCCGCCAGCCCATTCGGCCCCGGCCCAGCAGAAAGACACCCACCATCACCCAGGTGAGCAGGGTGAAGAGTGTCTTGTGGTCGAAACGCAGGGCGGGCAGGCCGGCATCTATATTGACCACCATGCCGGTGAGCAGGGTGAGGCTCAGCAGGGCGATGCCCACCATGGCAATGCGGGCCAGGGTCTGGTCCATCTCGAGCAGCGGTGGCATCTCCGTCCACCAGCCGTCTTGCAGCTGTGCGCGGTGCAAGGCCTTCTCCTGGGCCAGCATGAGAAGCGCATGGCCCGAGGCGATGGCAAAGCAGCTGTAGGCCAGCATGGCCGTGAGGATGTGGCCCCGGAACAGCAGGGACGGATGCTCAAGCAGGACAACCCCAGGGAACCAGCCCGGCAGCAGCACCGCAATGGCGGCCAGCGGGAAGATCGACACGGCCAGCCGAGGCAGGTGATGGAACCAGGACTCCACCCAGAGCAGAATCACGGCCAGCCAGAGCATCCAGGACACGGCGGCTGCAAAGCCAAACTGAATCGCACCCTCAGAGAACCAGCCGGGCAGCAATACAAGGCCCTGTAAAAGAATGGTGAGGCCTGCCAGGGCATGGCGCCCGAGGCGCCATGGCGCCGCCGGCCGCTGCATGCCAGCCAAGAAAAGGGCGCCGTAGCCCGCTGCCGCAAGCCAAGGCGCAACTCCGTACAATGAGGCAGACATGGGCCCGAGTGTAGCGCAGGCCCACAGGAGCCCGCATGCTGGAAAGCCTCACCAACCGACTCACCCGCGCACTCAAGACCATCAAAGGAGAGGCCCGCCTGACCGAGGCGAACACCTCCGAGATGCTGCGTGAAGTGCGGCTCGCACTGCTCGAGGCCGACGTTGCGCTGCCAGTCGTCAAAGGATTCGTTCAGGCAGTTCGCGAGAAGGCCCTTGGCCAGGAGGTGCTCAACAGCCTGACCCCCGGGCAGGCACTGGTGGGCGTGGTTCATCGGGAGCTGGTCGAGCTCATGGCCGGCCAGGAGGCCAGCACGGCTGGCCCCACAGGACTCAATCTCGCCCAACAGCCACCCGCCATTGTGCTCATGGCAGGCCTGCAGGGTGCGGGCAAGACCACCAGTGTGGGCAAGCTGGCCCGATGGCTGACCACCCGGCACAAGAAGAAGGTGCTTACCGTCTCCTGCGACATCTACCGGCCAGCGGCCATCGAGCAGTTGCGAACCGTCACAGCGCAGGCAGGGGCCGACTTCTTCCCCAGCGACCCAGGCCAGTCCCCGGTGGCCATTGCGCAGGCAGCAGCCGACTGGGCCCGGCGCCACTATCACGATGTGCTGCTGGTCGACACCGCGGGCCGCCTGGCCATCGATGAGGCGATGATGACCGAGATCGCCGAGCTCCATCGAAGCCTCGCCCCCATCGAGACGCTCTTCACGGTCGATGCCATGCAGGGTCAGGACGCCGTGCGCACAGCAGAGGCCTTCAAACAGACCATCCCACTCACGGGCATTGTGCTGACCAAGGTCGATGGTGATGCCCGAGGCGGTGCCGTGCTCTCGGTACGGGCCATCACGGGCTGCCCGGTTCGCTTCGTGGGAACGGCAGAAAAGCTCGACGGCCTAGAGGCCTTCGACCCCGAACGTTTTGCCCAGCGCATCCTTGGCATGGGCGATGTCCTGGCCCTGGTCGAACAGGCTCAGCAGAGCATGGATCTCCAGTCGGCCGAGAAGATGGCGGCCAAGCTCAAGTCTGGCGCCCGGTTCGATCTCAATGATTTCAAGCTGCAGATTGGCCAGATGAAATCCATGGGCGGCCTTTCAAGCCTGGTCGACAAGCTGCCCGCCCAAATGCAGCAGGCCGCAAAGGTCGCAGACCTCTCCCATGCCGACAAGTCTGTGGGCCGTATGGAGGGCATCATCAATGCCATGACCCCAGCCGAACGGGCCAACCCACAGGTACTGAAGGCCAGTCGTAAGCGGCGCATCGCAGCCGGGTCTGGCGTGCCTGTGCAAGAGGTCAACCGCCTGCTCAATCAGTTCGAGCAGATGCAAGACATGATGAAGAAAATGCAGAAGGGCGGCCTGGGCAAGATGATGCGTGCCATGGGTGGCCTCAAGGGCATGGGCGGCGGATTTCCTGGCCTCGGGCGCTGAGGCGCACTGAGACGATCCTCAAGGCCGAGGCCAAGGCTCGGCACTAAGCCTGGGCCAGCAGCGCCGTGACGGCCTCCACCAGATTCTCGGTGCTGGCCTCCGATGACACCATGCCACGCCGCAGCAGCAGCTCCACCCGACCCTCTTTCAGAGACCGCTCCCCCAGGGTGACCCGCACCGGTACCCCGATCAATTCCCAGTCCGCGAACATGGCCCCGGGTCGCTCATCACGGTCATCGAGCATCACATCGACACCTGCGGCCAGAAGGTCTGCATAGGCCTGCTCCCCCGCGGCGCGAACGAGCTCCGACTTGGCCGCCCCCACGAGACAGATCACCACCTCGAAGGGGGCGAGGGCGCGCGGCCAGATGATGCCCTTGTCGTCATGGTTCTGCTCAATGGCAGCGCCGACAATCCGTGTCACCCCAATGCCATAGCAGCCCATTTCCATCAGGCAGGGCTTGCCCGTCTCATCGAGCATGGTCGCCCGCATGGCCTCGGAGTACTTCGTGCCCAAATAGAAGACATGGCCCACCTCGATGCCCCTTTGAATCGAGAGACGGCCTTGGCCATCGGGCGAGGCATCACCGTCCAGCACATTTCGGATGTCGGCCACCAGCGTAGGCTCGGGCAGGTCACGGCCCCAGTTCACACCCCGTCGGTGGGCATCGGGCTGGTTTGCACCCACCACGAAGTTGGACATCTGGGCCACGGTCCGATCGGCCACCACCTGCACCGATGCGGACAGGCCCACCGGGCCCAGAAAGCCTGGCGGGGAGCCAAAGGCCTCGAGAATCTCCTCTGACGAGGCAAAGCGCCAGCCCTCGGAGAGGCCCGGCAATTTGCCCACCTTCACCTCGTTCATCTCGTGATCTCCACGAAGCAGCAGCAGCCAGATCTGCTTGTCCTGCCCCGCTGCGGCATCTGCATCCACGGCCAGCACAATCGACTTCACGGTCTGCGAGAGGGGAAGTCCGAGCAGGTCGGCCACATCTTCGCACCGCGTGACAGCGGGGGTGGCCACAACCGACATGGACTCGATGGCCGGGCCCCTGGCAGCCGCAGGCGCAACGGCCTCAGCCAGTTCAATGTTGGCGGCGTAGTTGGACGCGGGGCAAAAGGCAATGGCATCCTCCCCCGTGTCCGCGATCACCTGGAATTCATGGGAGCGAGAGCCTCCAATGGCGCCCGTGTCGGCCGCCACGGCCCGATAGGCCAGGCCGAGGCGATCGAAGATGCGTCCGTAGCAGGCGAACATGTTGTCGTAGCTTCGCTCGGCCCCCGCCACATCCTTGTCGAAGGAATAGGCATCCTTCATGATGAATTCCCGGCCTCGCATGACGCCGAACCGTGGACGACGCTCATCACGAAACTTGGTCTGAATCTGATAGAAGTTCTTGGGCAGTTGCTTCCAGCTGCGAATCTCTTGGCGGGCAATGTCTGTCACAACCTCCTCCGAGGTTGGCTGCATGGCGAAGTCGCGGCCGTGGCGATCCTTCAGGCGCAGAAGTTCGGGGCCCATCTTGTCCCAACGACCTGTCTCTTGCCAGAGTTCCGCCGGCTGGACCATCGGCATGGAGAGTTCAATGGCGCCCGCACGATTCATCTCCTCACGAACGATGGCCTCGACCTTGCGAACAACGCGCAGCCCAAGGGGCATTTGCGTGTAGATGCCCGCGCCGAGTCGGCGCACCATTCCTGCTCGCAGCATGAGTCGATGACTGGCGACCTCTGCATCCGAAGGGTCTTCTTTGAGGGTCTGGAAGTGGAATTGGCTGGCGCGCATGGTCTTGTGAGAGTGGGGCTTCGTATAATGGGGCGATTATGCTGGATGAACATGGTTATCGCCCCAACGTTGGCATCATCCTGGTCAACGACCAGCGCCAGGTCTTTTGGGGCAAGCGGGTGCGCGAACAGGCCTGGCAGTTTCCACAAGGCGGCATCAAGCAGGGGGAAGACCCTGTGGCCGCCATGTATCGCGAACTCACGGAAGAGACGGGCCTGCTGCCCGAGCATGTCGAGATCCTCGCCCGCACCCAAGACTGGCTCCACTACGATGTGCCCAACCGCTGGGTCCGACGCGAATGGCGGGGCCTCTATCGAGGCCAGAAGCAGATCTGGTTCCTGCTCAAGATGCTCGGGGAAGACCACCACATTGAACTTCGGTCTGGCAGCGAGAAGCCCGAGTTCGATGCCTGGTGCTGGCACGATTTCTTTGTGCCGCTCGACTCCGTGATCGAGTTCAAACGCAATGTCTACTGGATGGCGATGTCTGAGCTGGCCAGCTACCTCTTCTCGCCCGAAGAAGTGAGCACCAGGTTGTCTCGGTGTATGAGCTCCGGCTCTTCCACAAAGCCCAAGACCGCCTCGATCTGAGACGAGGGGAGCCCCTGGATGCGCCGGGCTTCGTGGGCTGCATAATTCACCAGTCCGCGGGCAATCTCTCGGCCCTCGGGGTCTAAGCAGGCCACCACATCACCACGCTCGAACTGCCCACCCACCGACACCACGCCAACCGGCAATAGCGACTTTCCGCCGCGCAGGAGCACATCGGACGCACCAGCATCCAGTGACAAATGGCCCCGAAGCTGCAGGTGATCGGCCAGCCACTGCTGTCGGGCTGAACGCATCGGCACATCGGCCAGCAGCAGGGATCCGATTGGCTCCAATGCGGCCAGCCGAAGAAGCACATCGGGCTCATGGCCACTGGCAATCACTGTGTGGGCACCACTATGCGAGGCCCGTCGGGCCGCCTGAACCTTGGTGGCCATGCCGCCAGTGCCAATGTTGGAGCCAGCGCCTCCAGCCATGGCCACAATGCCTGGGTCATTGGCAGAGACCTCGCTCAGCAGCGTGGCCGACGGATTGCGCCTGGGGTCGCCGGTGAACAAGCCAGGCTGGTCGGTGAGGATGACCAGCAGGTTTGCCTCGAGCAGGTTGGTGACCATGGCGGCCAGTGTGTCGTTGTCGCCAAGCTTGATCTCTTCCGTGACCACCGTGTCGTTCTCGTTGACGATGGGCACGATGCCCAGGTCGAGCAGGGTACTGAGGGTCGACTTGGCGTTGAGGTAACGCCTGCGATCGGCAATGTCCTCGTGGGTGAGCAGCACCTGTGCTGTCTGAATGCCATGAGCCGAAAACCCGGCCTCATAGGCCTGCGCGAGGCCCATCTGGCCCACGGCCGCGGCAGCCTGAAGGTCGTGGATGGCATGCGGTCGGCTGGCCCATCCCAGTCGCTTCATGCCCTCCGCGATCGCCCCACTGGAGACGACCACCACTCGGCGTCCCTGCTGACGCAGGCCCGCAAGCTGGCCCGCGAACTGGGCGATGGCCTTGGCATCAACGCCGCGCCCCTGGTTGGTGACGAGGCTCGAGCCCAGCTTCACGACCCAGCAGCCGGCCTCCTCAATGTGTTCCAACGAGCGCATCACGCCCCCTCCGAAGTCGACCCTTCTTGGGCCTGGGCCTTCACAAACGCCTCATGTTGCAGCAATGCCTGACGATCGATCTCATCCTGGACGGCGTAAAGCAGTGGTGTCAGCCCCTCACGGGTCAGGGCCGAGACCACGTGAACGGGGCCCTTCCAGCGCAGCTTTCGTTGCAGCTTGCGCAGACGAGCATCTCGCTCGGCATCGCTGAGCATGTCGGCCTTGTTCAGCACAAGCCAGCGCGGCTTGTCGAGCATGGCCGGGTCGTAGGCAGTCAGCTCCGCCAAGATGGTGCGAATGGACTGGGCCAGACTCGCCACCGCCGCATCGGCGTCCTCGGCCTCGGTCGGCGCAAAGTCCACCAGGTGGAGCAGCAGGCGGGTGCGCTGCAGGTGCCGAAGAAACTGATGTCCAAGGCCAGCCCCCTGGGCCGCACCCTCAATGAGCCCTGGGATGTCAGCCATCACAAAGCTTCGGCCCTCATCGGTTCGCACGAGACCCAGCTGGGGGTGAAGCGTGGTGAATGGATAGTCAGCAATCTTCGGGCGCGCATTGGAGGCTGCCGCCACCAGAGTGGACTTGCCGGCGTTGGGCAGGCCCAGCAGGCCAACATCTGCCAAGACCTTGAGCTCCAGTCGAAGGCGACGAGTCTCACCGAGTTCACCCGGGGTGCACTGTCGCGGTGCCCGATTGATGCTGGACTTGAAATGCAGGTTTCCGAGGCCACCCTGACCGCCTTTGGCGAGCAGAATTTTCTGATCGTGATGGGCGAGATCCCAGAGCAGTTCGCCGGTCTCGGCATCCAGAATCGTGGTTCCCACCGGCATGCGCAGAACGATGTCGGCCGCACCAGCCCCATAGCGGTCGGAGCCCTGGCCCTGCTCACCATTCTTGGCACGATGAAGCCTTGCGTAGCGGTAGTCGATCAGGGTGTTGATGTTCCGATCGGCCACGGCAAAGATGGAACCACCGCGGCCGCCATCGCCGCCGCTCGGACCACCCTTGGGGATGAATTTTTCGCGACGAAAGGCGGCCACACCGTTGCCACCCTTGCCTGCGTGAACTTCGATCACGGCCTCGTCAATGAACTTCATCGGCCTGCGATCCTCTGGAGGGCGGGCACCATTGGCGCCGCCAGCGGCTTATTCCGCGATGATGCTCACGGTGGAACGCTTGAGTGGGCCCCGCACCGAAAAGGCCACCTTGCCATCGACCAGCGCAAAAAGGGTGTGGTCTTTGCCCATGCCCACATTCACACCGGGATGAAACTGCGTGCCCCGTTGGCGAACAATGATACTGCCGGCGGAGATCGATTCACCGCCAAAGCGCTTCACGCCAAGCCGTTTGGCCTCTGAGTCACGCCCATTTCGCGTAGAGCCGCCGCCTTTTTTCTGTGCCATGTCGAGTGCTTCCTAATCGTTCAAGAGACCACGGAACCGTCTGGCTTCACAACCGTCTGGATTTCGATCTCGGTGTAATTCTGGCGGTGGCCCTGCGTCTTGGCGTAATGCTTGCGGCGACGGTGCTTGAAAATTCTAATTTTCTCACCGCGGCCGTGCGACTTCACCATGGCCTTCACGCTTGCGCCAACCAACATGGGGCTGCCAACCTCCAGGCCTTCGCCTGCGCCAATGGCCAGTACATCGGTGAGCACAACCTCTTGGCCCGGTTCGGCCACCAAGGTCTCCACCCTGAGCACATCGCCCGGGCTCACCCGATACTGTTTTCCACCGGTTTTGATGACTGCGTACATCGTAGGTCCCCTGCTGGATAGACGATCAAAAGCCCACCATGATAGTGCAGGGGGAATGCAAACGCAAGACGATTCGGGGGTTGGTACAGTACGGCATGCAAGTCGCGTCAAAGCCCAACCGCTACCAAACCATCCTGCAGTCCCTGGCGGCCGACATGGCCGAGGTCGATCGGGTGCTCACCAGCCGCCTGCAGAGCGACGTGCCTTTGGTTCGTCAGGTGGCCCAGTACATCATTCAGGGGGGTGGCAAGCGGATGCGTCCGGTGCTGGTCATTCTGAGTGCACGCGCCCTTTTTGCCCACCAGCAGGCCCAGGGCCGCGTGACCGCCGTGCCATCGGCCGCCGTGGCCGACCTGGCCGTGATTGTGGAGTTCATTCACACGGCCACCCTGCTCCACGACGACGTCGTGGACGAATCGGGCATGCGCCGCAGCCGCCAGACCGCCAATGCCATCTTCGGCAATGCTGCGAGCGTGCTCGTTGGCGACTTCCTCTATTCCCGGGCCTTCCAGATGATGGTGAGCATAAACTCACTTCCCGTCATGGCGGTGCTCTCGGAGGCCACCAATGTCATTGCCGAAGGCGAAGTCCTGCAACTCATGAACTGCCAGGACCCAGACGTCGATGAGGCCCGTTACCTGCAGGTCATCCGCTTCAAGACCGCCAAACTCTTTGAGGCCTCCGCCAGCCTGCCAGCCGTGCTGGCAGGTGAGGCTGCCGCCCTGGTCGAGGCCTTCGCGGCCTACGGTCGGCACATCGGCACGGCCTTTCAGCTCACAGACGACATCCTGGACTACAGCGGCGATGAGGCAGAGATGGGCAAGCAGCTGGGCGACGACCTTCGGGAGGGCAAGCCCACCCTCCCCTTGATTCGACTCCTCTCCAATGGCAGCGCCAGCGACCAGGCCCTGATTCGAACGGCCATTGTCCAGCCAGAATCGGCCGACATCGAGGCTGTGATTGGGCGAGTGCGGGCATCCGACGCCCTGGCCTACGCCAGGCATGTGGCCGAGCAAGAGTGTCACCGAGCCCGCGAGTCCCTGGCCCCCTTGGCCGATTCCGAGGCGAAAACATCCCTGCTAGACTTGGCCTCCTTTGTACTTGAGCGCCAGGGTTGACCCCCTGTAATCGCCGTCGGGGTGTAGCTCAGCCTGGTAGAGTACTGCGTTCGGGACGCAGGAGTCGGAGGTTCGAATCCTCTCACCCCGACCACACCGCAAGCATTGCTGATAAGGAATCAACAACCGCTTGAGCGACCTCCCCTTCTGGGCACAGGCCCTCGCCATCGTCGTCCTCCTGCTGATTTCGGCCTTCTTTTCGATGTCCGAGACCAGCCTTATGGCGGTCAATCGTTACAAGATGCGGCACCTGGCCTCCCAGGGTCGGCGCAGCGCAAGGCAGGTCATACGGCTCCTCAGCAGAACAGACCAGCTGCTCGCCAGCATCCTTCTGGGCAACAACCTCGTCAATGCAGCGCTCACCACCCTGATCACGGCCACCGCCATCCAGACCTTCGGCAACGAAGACTCGGTTCTGGCCGTGGCGACCGCCATCGCGGCGGGGCTGCTGATCATCTTCGGGGAAATCATTCCCAAGACCATCGGTGCCAACCGGGCCGAGACTGCGGCCATGGGCAGCAGCCACGGACTGATCCCGGTGATCGTCCTGCTTCGGCCCTTTGTCTGGACGCTCAATGGCCTCATCTCTGGCCTCTTCAGGCTCTTTCGAGTCTCATCGCCCAGCAACCGCTCCGAGGGCATGACCACCGACGAGCTCCGAACAGCGGTGCTCGAGAGCGCGGCCTTCATTCCAAGCCAACACCGCAGCATCCTGCTCAACCTCTTCGACCTAGAAGACCTGCGTGTGGACGACGTCATGGTGGCCAGGGGCCGGATCGAGGCGCTCGACCTCGAGGATGACGAGGCCACCCTAATTGAGCAGATCTCCACCTGCTTTCACAACAACCTGCCCGTCTACCGCGGGGAGCTCCATCAGATCGAAGGCATCCTCCACGTTCGCAAGGCCCTCACCATGCTGGCCCACGACGACTTCAGCAAGGAACGGCTCATCGAGGCCCTCACGCCCGCCTATTTCATTCCGTCGGGCAGCAAGCTCTTCTCTCAGCTCACCCATTTTCAAAGCAACCGTCAGCAGCTCGCCCTGGTGGTGGATGAGTATGGGGAGGTCGAGGGGCTACTGACCCTGCAGGACATCATCGAGGAGCTGGTCGGCGAGTTCTCCGGCCAAGACCCGCAGCGGCAGGCCAGGGTCCTGCAATGGTCCGAAGACGGCACCGCCGCCGTGGAGGGCATCAGCCTCGTACGGGACATCAATCGACGGCTCGGCCTCAGCCTGCCAGTCGATGGCCCCAAGACCATCAACGGCCTGATCCTTGAACAGCTGCAAGACATCCCTGAGGCCAACCTGGGCCTCAAAATTGGCAACACGCCATTGGAAATTGTTCAGATTCAAGACCGCATGATTCGACGCGTCCTGCTCCACCGTCCATTGGTCAGCACCCAGCCCGACCCCGAGTCCAGCCATGAATGAATGGTCAGCACCGGGCGGCATGGCCACCATCGGCACGCCCCTGCTCATGGCCGCCCTGATGCCCGCGATGCTGGGCCTGTGGCTTCGCTGGAGCCGAACAGAACTCCTGCGCTGGGTGTCGCCCGGCCTGGGCCAATCCGCCTCGCAACTCAGCCTTGGCTGGGCGGTGCTGGCCAGCCTGGTTGGCCTGCTCATCGGACTGCTCGCGCAGAGCCTGTCCACCAGCGTCACGCTGTTCGTGTCCTTGGCCTTGATCCTGTTGGTCAGCGGCCTCATGGCGGCCTCCCGAATCGATCTGCTCACCCAACTGCTGCCCAACCGCATCACCCGAGGCCTGCTGGCTATGGGCCTGACGGCCAGCCTGCTCCCAGGCTGGCCCACCACGCTGGCAGCCTCGCTCACGGGTGCGCTCGTTGGAGGGGGCCTGGTGGCATTCATCCAGTGGGCCTGGCCCCGGCGCTCGTCCCAAGATGCCGTCATGGGCCGCGGAGACCTCTCACTCCTGGCTGCCCTGGGTGCCTGGCTTGGTCCCCTGGCACCCTTCGCCGCAATGGGCCTTGGGGCCCTGCTGATGCTGCCCCTGGTGGCCTGGGGCCTCTGGCGCCAGAAGTGGTCGGGCCAAACCCAGTTGCCCTTTGGCCCAGCGCTCTGCATCGGCGGGCTGCTCACCCCACTGCTCACATAATGACCAAGGCCACTCCCGCCCGAGTCGTGGTGCTCACCGGCGGGATTGGTGCCGGGAAGTCGATGGCCATGACCAGCTTTGAGCGGCTCGGCGTGCCCTGCCTCGACGCAGACGACATCTCTCGCCAGCTCACGGCGAGCCACGGGGAGGCCATGGCCGAGATCATCTCGCACTGGGGCCCCGAGCTCGCCTGCCCGGATGGCAGCCTGAACCGTGCCGTCATGCGAGACCTCATTTTCCGGGAACCGCCGGCCCGAAAAGCCCTTGAGACCATCCTGCACCCGAGAGTTCAGGCGCGTGCACAAGCCTTCTTTGAGTCTTGCACGGCGCCGTACCTGGTGTACGTAGTGCCGCTCTGGTTTGAGATTCATGGATTTCATCGGCCAGACTGGGTCTGGCGAATCGTGACCATCGCCGCACCGATGCAGGCAAGGCTGGATCGGCTCGACCGCCGCTCGCCCATGCCCACGGATGTCCTGGAGGGCATTCTCCAGCGCCAGTCTGATGATCAGACCCGGGCTGCAGGAGCAGACCACATCCTTCACAATGAGGGCAGTCCGGCCGAGCTCGACCAGCGCGTGGTCGCCCTCCACACCCAGCTCAAAGACGATGCAACGGCCCATTCCAGCTGAGATCAGACATAATGCGCGGATGGACTCTTCCGTCGATCCGCACGCCACTGCAGGCCTTCAGGTCTTTGAGTTTCCCTGCAACGAGCGGGTAAGGACCATGCTTCGGCTTGAATGCCTAAGCCACCGCTACGGCCTGCTCAAGAAGCAAGACTGCTCTGCGTCCCACGAGGCAGCCCTGGCCACCCTGTTCGAGCTCTACGACCTCCTCTCGAACCGCAGCGACATCAAGAACGAGTTGCTCCAAGAGCTCGAGCGTCAGCGGCAGCAGCTCGCCAAGTTCGAGGGGCTTCCGGATGTCTCCAACGATCGGCTTCAAGCGGTCATTGGCGAGATCGGCGCCATCTTCGCTGCCCTGGGCGACGTTCGACTTCGCCTCGGCGCGCACATGAACGAGCTCGAGTTCCTCATGGCCATCAAGGGCCGTGCAGGCATCCCGGCCGGCAACTGCGGCTTCGACCTCCCGGCCCTGTCTGTCTGGCTCAAACGAGATGCGGCCAGCCGTCGAGGGGCCCTCGAGGAGTGGGTACAGCCGCTTCAGCCGCTGCTCGATGCGGTCGACCTCGGCCTCAAGCTACTGCGACAAGGCGCATCGCCCGTGGCATACGATGCACAGAACGGATCCTTCGAGCTCAGCCTCAGTGGTCAGCAGATTCGCCTGATCCGCATCGAGACGCGCGACCCGCAGGAGCTCGTATGCGATGTCAGTTCAAACAAGTATGTGGTGGCCATCCGATTCCGCAAGCTCGATCCATCCCTCAAGCTGCAGCCCATCGCGGGCCACACGGCCTTCGAACTCACGCTCTGTGACTTCTAACCCGCTCTAGGGCGGGCAGGGTGGCTGGCAGGACAGGAAACGGTGCTGGTCCATCCAGGTGAATCCAGCACAGCTGCTGTCCCTCCAGTCCGGCCTCTGCAGTCAGTTGCATCAACTGGCCTGCGGCCCTCCATCGTGTGACCCAAAAGAAATGAAGGCTCACATGGGCATGGCTGTAGGCATGGGCGGCCGACCAGCCAAAGCGAGCCTCCTCGACCGACACGCCCAACTCCTCTTGAAGTTCGCGGGCCAGGGCCTCCTCGAGTGACTCATTGGGCTCCTGTTTGCCACCCGGGCATTCCCACCAGCCCGCATAGACCTTGCCGAGTGGTCGGCTGGCCAGCAGCACTTGTTGCTGATCCTCGGAGAGGATCAGCCCCGCCACCACACGAAGCTCAGGCGTTGTGTCCATGGTGGCCGGCGGCCCAGTCCTTGGCAAAGGCCAGGGCCACACGGCCAGAGCGGGACCCCCGGGCCGTGGCCCACTGAAGGGCCTCCTTGCGCGCCGCCTCATGCTGGACCGCAGGTACGCCATGCACAGAGAGCCAGTGCGAGACGATGTCCAGGTAGTGGGCCTGGCTGAAGCTGTGGAAGGACACCCAGAGGCCAAACCGCTCCGAGAGCGAGATCCGCTCCTCCACGGTCTCGCCGGGATGAATCTCGCCATCGGCATCGGTGTGGGCCGACAGGTTGTCTCGCATCGACTCACTCATGAGATGCCGACGATTGGAGGTTGCATAGACCAACAGGTTGTCGGCCTGGGCAGACAAGCCCCCATCGAGAACGGTCTTGAGCGCCTTGTAGGCCGCATCGCCTGTCTCGAAGGAGAGGTCGTCACAGAACAGAATGAACCGCTCTGGTCGACCATGAACCTGGTCGGCGATCTCCGGCAGGTCGACCATGTCGGCCTTGTCCACCTCGATGAGGCGCAGGCCTCGCTCACCGTAGGCCGTGAGGCAGGCCCGCACCAGGGACGACTTGCCCGTGCCCCTGGCACCAGTGAGCAGGACATTGTTCGCCGGTCGGCCCGCCACAAACTGCTCGGTGTTGCGAACCACACGCTCGGCCTGGGACTCAATATGGCAGAGGTCGTCTAGCGAAATGCTTGCAAAGTGCTGAACCGGCACGAGGGCTGCCACCGAGCCCAAGGCTGCCGGTCGGCGAACCCAACGAAAGGCCCATTGGTTCGAGAAATCCACCGGCGCTGGCGGCTGCGGCAGCATGGCGTCCAGCTTGTGCAGCACCCGCACCAGGCTTGCACGCCAGTCTGAATCAGGATCGATAGTCGGCATTGATCGTGACGTAATCGTGGGAGAGGTCGCAGGTCCAGATGGTGGCCGACGACTGCCCACGGCCCAATCGGATCTCCACCTCAATCTCTGCCGGCGCCATGGCGGCCTGGCCATCGGCCTCGGTGTAGCTCGGTGCGCGTCCACCGTCTTGGGCCACCAGCAGGCCATTGATCCGCACAGAGACCCGATCGGTGTCGAAGTTTGGCAGACCGCTATAGCCCACGGCCGCCAGGATGCGACCCAGGTTGGGATCGCTGGCAAAAAAGGCCGTCTTCACCAGCGGGGAGTGGGCCACCGCATAAGCCACCTGCCGCGCCTCGGAAGCGGAGCCAGCATCCTGAACCCGAATCGTCATGAATTTCGTGGCGCCCTCTCCGTCTCGAACAATGGCCTGGGCAAGGCCCTCGGCCAGTTCAAACCACGCGGCCTCAAAACGAGCCCAGTCGTCTGCGGCCTGCCCTTCTCCATGGGGCGAGAGGACCACGCCCGCCTGGCCCGTGGCCACCGCCACATAGGAGTCGTTGGTCGAGGTGTCACCATCGACCGTGATGGCATTGAAGGACCGATCGGCCGCGGCTCGCGTGAGTGCGGCCAGGGTTGCCGTGTCCATGGTGGCATCGGTGGCCATGTAGCCCAGCATGGTGGCCATGTTGGGACGAATCATGCCAGCCCCTTTGGAGATGCCCGTGATGACCACCTCGCCATTCGAGAGGCGCACCCGCCGGCTCATGGCCTTGGGCTGGGTGTCGGTGGTCATGATGGCCTGCGCAGCATCGAGCCAATCGGCCTCGGGGGCTGCTGCCGCCTGCACAAGCCCCGCCTCAAGCTTGTCCATGGGAAGGTGCTCCAGAATCACCCCCGTGGAAAAAGGCAGGACCTGCTCGGCCGCAACGCCCAGGGACTGCGCCACCCAGGCACAGGTCTGCTGGGCGCTCAATAGGCCTTGCCGGCCGGTTCCCGCGTTGGCGCAGCCAGTGTTAACCACCAGGGCTCGAATGGCCTGCCCACTGGCGAGGTGGGCGCGGCAGACCTGAACCGGCGCCGCACAAAAGGCATTCTGGGTGAAGACACCTGCCACCGTACTGCCCTCGGCGAGCCGCATGACGAGAAGATCTTTACGGCCAGACTTCCGAATGCCGGCACTCACCACCGAGAGGGAGACCCCCGCCACAGGGAGCAGCGAGGCTCGATCGGGTGGCGGGAGTTGAACAGGCACTAGGTCAGCGCCCCGTGGCACTGCTTGTATTTCTTGCCCGAACCGCAGGGACAGGGATCGTTGCGGCCCACCTTCGGAAAGCTGCGCCGCGTCGGCACCGAAGGCTCGGATTCCGGCTGCGCATCGGGGCCTGCTGCAGCATTGTCCGGCACCGGAACATCCTCGAAATCGGCATGGGTGTAGGACACTGCTTTGGGCTCCGCCGGGGCTGCGGCTTGAGCCGCCTGGGCAACTTCCTCCTCGGTGGCGACCTGAACATTCAACAGGGTGCGGGTGACATCGTCCCGAACGCGACCCAGCAACTGCTCAAATAGCCCGAAGGCCTCTCGCTTGTATTCCTGTTTGGGGTCCTTCTGGGCGTAGCCCCTCAGGTGAATGCCCTGACGCAGATGATCCAGCGCGGCCAGATGCTCTCGCCAATGGGCATCGATGTGCTGCAGCAGAACCGAGCGCTCAAATTCCAGAAAAACACCCGGTGGCAGCTGGCCCAGCTTGTCCTGATAGGCCTTGTCAGCCGCCTCGCAGACCCGGGCCACAAGATCCTCGTCATCGAGCTCGTCCTCGGTCTCCAGCAGGCTCACCAAAGAAACCTCCAGCCGATACTGCTCGCGAAGGGCCTGCTCCAGGCCGGGGAGATCCCACTGCTCCTCGATGCTCTCCATGGGAACGTGCAGTCGGGCCAGCGCTGTCAGCGCACCATGCCGAAGCCCACCCACGAAGGCATTCAAGTCCTCCGATTCCAGCACCTCATTGCGCTGGGCGTAGATCATCTGGCGCTGCTCATTGGCCACGTTGTCGTACTCCAAGAGCTGTTTGCGAATCTCGAAGTTGCGGTTCTCCACCTTTCGCTGGGCGCTCTCGATGGATCGGGACACCATGCCGGCCTCAATGGGCTCTCCGCGCGGCACGCCCAGACGAGCCATGATGGACTTCATGCGCTCGCCCGCAAAAATGCGCAGCAGGGGGTCGTCCATCGAGAGATAAAACCGAGAAGAGCCTGGGTCGCCTTGGCGGCCTGCGCGTCCACGCAATTGATTGTCGATGCGGCGGGACTCATGCCGTTCCGTGCCGATGATGTGAAGGCCTCCCGCGGCCAGCACCTGGTCATGCAGGGCCTGCCAGTCAGGCGCATCAGGGCGGCCACCCAGAACGATGTCAGTGCCTCGGCCAGCCATGTTGGTGGCAATGGTGATCATGCCCGGCCGACCAGCATTGGCCACGATCTCGGCCTCACGCTCATGCTGCTTGGCATTGAGCACCTGGTGGGACAGGCCCGCGGCGGTCAGTTGCGCGGAGATGCGCTCGGAATTTTCGATCGACGTGGTGCCCACCAGCACCGGCTGTCCAGACGCGTGGCAGCGGCGAATGTCCGCCAGGATGGCCTCGAACTTTTCTTCGTCGGACCGGTAGATCTGATCCTGAAGATCTCGCCGCACCATGGGACGGTGGGTGGGAACGATGACGGTCTCCAGCCCGTAGATCTGTTGAAACTCGAAGGCCTCGGTGTCGGCCGTGCCCGTCATGCCCGCAAGCTTCGCGTACATGCGGAAATAATTCTGGAAGGTGATGGAGGCCAGGGTCTGGTTCTCGGGCTCAATGGCCACCTCCTCCTTGGCCTCCACGGCCTGGTGCAGGCCATCCGACCAACGCCGGCCGGGCATCAGCCGGCCCGTGAACTCATCAACAATCACCACCTGGCCTGCCTGCACCACATAGTGCTGGTCTCGGTGATAGAGCGCATGGGCCCGAAGGGCCGACAGAAGATGGTGGAGCAGAGAGACCTGCGCCGAGTCGTAGAGGCTGGCCCCCTCGGGTACCAGCCCGCGCTCGGCCAACAGCTGCTCGGCCTTCTCGAAGCCGGCATCCGACAGATGCAACTGCCGAGACTTCTCGTCCACAAAGTAATCGCCGGGGCCGTCCTCGGTGGGCTGCGGATTGAGCAAGGCGGGCAGCCCATTGAGCTGCTGGTAGAGCTGGGTGCTGTCGTCGGCCTGGCCTGAAATGATCAGGGGTGTTCGGGCCTCGTCGATCAGGATGGAATCCACCTCGTCGACCACGGCAAAGAACAGCCCGCGCTGGGATCGCTTGGCCCGCTCGGTGACCATGTTGTCTCGAAGGTAGTCGAAGCCGAACTCGTTGTTGGTGCCGTAGGTGATGTCGGCCTGGTAGGCCGCATGCTTTTCCTCGGATGACAGGCCCGACAAATTGATGCCCGTGGTCAGGCCCAGAAAGCCATAGAGGCGGCCCATCCACTCCGCATCTCGACGCGCCAGGTATTCATTGACGGTGACGACATGAACGCCCTTGCCCGCCAGTGCATTGAGGTAGGTGGGCAGGGTGGCCACCAAGGTCTTGCCCTCGCCCGTGCGCATCTCAGAAATCTTGCCCTCGTGGAGCACCATGCCCCCCACCAGCTGGACATCGAAATGCCGCATGCCCAGGGCACGCCGACCCGCCTCTCGGCAGACCGCGAAGGCCTCGACCAGCAGACTGTCTAGGCTGGCCCCTTGGGCAATGCGTGCCCGGAAGTCATCTGTCTTGGCCCGAAGGGCCTCATCTGAGAGGGCCTGGAGGGCCGGCTCTTGGGCATTGATGAGGGCCACACGGGACTGATACTTCTTCAGCAGGCGGTCATTTCGGCTGCCGAAGACCGAAGCGAGGAGTCGACTAAACATAAGGGCGCTAGCGTAGCATGAGGCCATGACGCGACCGATCCAAGACGCCCTGCGATCCATCCCTGGCTTCGATCGACTTCAGGAGGCCGAGGCCATGACCCGGCAGGTTCAGGAGGCCCTCCGGCGCAACGGCCACGGGGCCCTGGTCAGCCAGGTCTTCTCCGCCCATCGGTCCGACCCCAGCCAGGGCATCCGCGGGTCTCGGCTCGTGGTGGTGGCCCAGCATCAGGCAGCCATTGCAAAGCTCAAGCTCGTCAGCGCACCACTGCTTGCGCAGCTCCAGTCGATGGGACTGGGCCTACAGTCGATTCACGTGCGTGCGCCGGTGGCCATCACACAGTCGGGGGTGCCCGCGCCACCCGCACGTCCAGCCGTGCCCGCGATGGCACGGCAACGACTGCTCGATTCGCTCTCAGCGAACGGGGAGTGATCGGGCCCTGACCGTCGTTAAGCCCAGGACCACTGCCGAGCCCAGGCCGGCGGCGCATGGGCCAGGTCTTCAAAAGACCGCTCCCGCCAGGCACCCGCCTGGCTCAAAAGTGCCCGCAGCAGCTGATTGTTCAGGGCGTGGCCCGACTTGAAGGCACGGTAGGCCGCCATGAGGGGCCGGCCCAAAAGGTAGAGGTCGCCAATGGCGTCGAGTGCCTTGTGCATGGCGAACTCATTGGGCTGGCGCAGCCCACCCGGGTTCAGGATGCGGTGGTCATCCACCACGATGGCATTGTCGAGGCTGCCCCCAAGGGCGAGCCCCTTGGCCCGCAGATGGTCTACATCCCGCACAAATCCAAAGGTGCGTGCTCGCGCAATCTCTTGGACAAAGGCGTTCTTCTCGAAGTCGACAGAGACATCCTGGCCGGTCTGGTCCACGGCCGGGTGCTTGAAGTCGATGGTGAAGTCGAGACGAAAGCCGAAGTAGGGCTCCAGCCGTGCCCATTTGTCGCCGTCGCGCACCTCGATGGGCTGGAGCACCTCGACAAAACGCTTGGGTGCCGACTGCTCCTCCACGCCGCTGCTTCGAATCAGGTGAACGAAGGTTGCCGCACTGCCATCCATGATGGGAATCTCGGCTGCATCGACCTCCACCGTAAGGTTGTCGATACCCATGCCCGAGAGGGCTGACATCAGGTGCTCCACGGTCGCGATGCGGACATGGCCATCGGCCAGGGTCGAGGCCATTCGCGTGTCGCCCACGGCCGCAGCCCCAGAGGCAATCTCGTTGGGGCCGTCGAGGTCGGTTCGACGAAAGACAATGCCGTGGTCTGCGGGCGCAGGCACCAGGCCCAGGCGCACCCGCTGGCCACTGTGAAGGCCAATGCCTTCCACAGAGACCGGCGTCTTGAGGGTGCGCTGACGAAGCATGTGGACTGGCGATCAGAGCTTGGCGAGAACCGCCTCTGCGCTGCTGACCTCAAATTTGCCTGGGCCCTCGATGGCCAGGTCTTGGACGATGCCGTCCTGCACGATCATGGCGTAGCGGTTCGAGCGAATGCCCATGCCACGGCCGGTCAGATCAAGGGTGATGTCGATGGCCTTCGAGAACTCGGCATTGCCATCACCAAACATGCGGACCTTTCCGCGGGTGCCAAGCTCTCGGCCCCAGGTGCCCATGACGAAGGCATCATTGACAGCGATACACCAAATCTCATCGACGCCTTTGGCAAACAACTGGTCTGCAAGGGCCACATAGCCGGGGGCATGCTTGGCCGAGCAGGTGGGCGTGAAGGCACCAGGCAATCCGAAGATCACAATCTTCTTTCCCCGAACAAGGTCAGACACCTGAAAGCCATTGGGGCCGACGGCACAGCCAGGGGTCTCTTCTTCGATGAACTCATAGAGGGTGGAATTGGGAAGGGCCTGACCAATTTGAATGGGCATCTGAAACTCCATAGGGAATAAGGATGAACAACACCCGGATCCGACAGGCAGGTCAGATCCGGGTTCCGAAGGAGACAGTCTAGTGCAGGTTCTGGTCAGTCCGCCTGCTTGCGAAGGAAGGCAGGGATGTCGAATCGGTCCATGCCGCCCTCCTCCAGGGCAATGACACGCGCGGCCGCCTCGCTCTTGGCGGGCTGACGCCAGATGGCCGGGCGGTCGTAGTCCTGGTAGTTGCCAGCTGCGGGTGTGGGCTCGGCCTCTGCGCCAAAGTCCACCGGCGCGCCCACTGCATCGTCGGTGCCCGTTCGCACCATCGGTGCGGCCGCGGTGCTGCGGACCAGGCTGGGGCGGCGTTTGGATGCGCCCAGGCCTGTGGCCACGACCGTGACCCGCATGTCATCGCCCAAGGCCTCGTCGTAGACGGTGCCAAAAATAATGGTCGCGTCCTCGGCTGCAAAGGTCCGAATGGCCTCCATGGCCACCTTGGTCTCCTTGAGCTTGAGGCTGCTGCTCGCCGTGATGTTCACAAGAATGCCGCGAGCACCCGAGAGGTCCACGCCCTCAAGCAGGGGGCTGCGCACGGCCTGCTCTGCCGCGATGCGCGCCCGATCTGGGCCGGAGGCTGTGGCCGTGCCCATCATGGCCTTGCCCTGCTCACCCATCACGGTCTTCACATCTTCGAAGTCGACGTTGACCAGGCCTTCAACATTAATGATCTCTGCGATGCCCGCCACCGCGTTGTGCAGAACATCGTCGGCGGCCCCGAAGGCCTCCTTCTGCGTCACCTCGTCACCCAGCACCTCCTCCAACTTTTCGTTGAGGATCACAATGAGCGAGTCGACCTTGCCCTCGAGTTCTGCCAGGCCCTGCTCGGCCGCCTTCATTCTGCGGCCGCCCTCAAAGGAGAACGGCTTGGTCACCACCGCCACGGTCAGGGCACCCAGCTCCTTGGCCACCTCGGCCACCACGGGTGCTGCGCCCGTGCCGGTGCCACCGCCCATGCCAGCGGTAATAAAAACCATGTGGGCGCCGCGAAGGGCCTCGGCAATCCGCTCACGCTCAGACTCTGCGGCCGCCTTTCCCGCCTCGGGCTTGGCACCCGCGCCGAGTCCTGAGGCACCGAGCTGCAAGGAGAGATGTCCCTCGGCCTTGGCCAGCGCCTGTGCGTCTGTGTTGGCGCAGACAAACTCCACGCCAGAGACCTTTCGGCGAATCATGTGGTGCACTGCGTTGCCGCCCGCACCGCCCACCCCAATCACCTTGATCACGGTGCCCAGGGTTTCTGTTTCTAACATTTGAAAGCTCATTGCATTTCTCCTTCGAAAGAGGACCTAAAAGTTGCCCACGAACCAAGACTTCATCCGCGCCAAGGTGTCCCGGAAGGATCCGGTCTGCCTGTCCACCTGTGTGCCGCGGAGCCACTGCACACGCGCCTGCTCAAGCAGTCCCATCGCCGTGGCATAACGGGGACTGCCCACCACGTCCGCGAGGCTGCCCCGATAACTCGGTTTGGCCACGCGGACTTGTTTCAAGAAAACGTCTTCGCCGAGCTCCACCATGCCGGGCAGTTGCGCACTGCCCCCCGTGAGCACCACACCGCCAGAGAGCAGCTCCTCAAAGCCGCTCTCACGGATCACCTGAGAGACCAATGAGAAGAGCTCTTCCACACGCGGCTCGATGACGGCGGCCAGCGACTGCTGCGACAACATCCGCGGGCCGCGGTCGCCAAGGCCAGGCACCTCAAAGCCTGCGGTGGGGTCGACCAGGGTCTGCTTGGCCACCCCATGGCGACACTTGATCTCCTCGGCGTCCTTGGTGGGCGTGCGAAGGGCCATGGCAATGTCGTTGGTGATCTGATCCCCAGCGATCGGGATGACGGCGGTATGCCGAATGGCGCCACCCGCAAAGATCGCGATGTCAGTGGTGCCCCCACCGATGTCGACCAGGGCCACACCGAGTTCGCGCTCATCATCGGTGAGCACAGCCAAGGAGGAGGCCAAGGGCTGCAGCATGAGTTCCTGCACCTCGAGGCCACAGCGTCGAATGCACTTCACAATGTTCTGGGCGGCACTTACGGCTCCCGTGACAATGTGCACGCGAACCTCTAGGCGAACACCGCTCATGCCCAGGGGCTGACGGACATCCTCCTGGCCATCGATGATGAACTCCTGCGGCAGCACATGCAGCACCTGCTGGTCGGCCGGAATGCTCACGGCCGTGGCGGTCTCAATGACCCGGTCCATGTCGGCCTGGCTGACCTCCTTCTCCTTGATGGCCACCATGCCCGAGGAGTTGAAGCTGCGGATGTGACTGCCTGCAATGCCCGTCCAGACCGATGCAATCTTGCAGTCGGCCATCAGCTCGGCCTCTTCCAGGGCCTTTTGAATCGAGGCCACGGTGGAGTCGATGTTGACGACCACGCCCTTCTTAAGGCCATCACTCTCCGCCTGGCCCAGGCCAATGACATCGAGCCGGTCCCCATCGAGCTGGCCCACGATGGCCACAATTTTGGAGGTCCCGATGTCGAGACCGACAAAAAGGTTCTTGGAGTCACGTGTCATGAAGGAATTCCTGTTGAAAGTGGCGCAGACAGCTCACGGCCGATGCGGGGGGGCTGGCCTTTTGCACGGTGGACTCGGCCTGCCCCATGGACACGGCGCGATAGGCGTATCCATTGGCATATCGCAGGTCGACGGCCGTGGGCCGCTCACCGGCCTCGCGCGCAAGACGCTCCTGGAGCCAGTCTCGGCTCTCCAAGAAGTGCCCAAGCCGCAGACGCCAGTCGGCACCCAGGCTGTCTCGGCCAAGCTCCACTGTCATGCCCGACGACAGGGTCAGGCGCCAGGCGAAATGTGGGGTGAGCATGACCCCGGTGAGGTCGGCTGGCCCGGCCTTCGATGCCTCCATGAGGCTATTGATGTCAAGGGCTCGGCCGAGCACGCGCGACTCGGTTCCGACCGGCCCCGAGAGTGCAGGCAGCAGGCAGCCGTAGACCCGTCGCGCGTCCTCGTGTGCCGCCGATTCCTCACCCAGGAAGAGTTCACCCTGCTGGTTAAAGAAGCGCCCATCCTCCCAGCTGGCCAGGGGCTGGTGCTCCTCCACCCGAACCAACAATCGGTTGGGCCAGATGCGACGAATGCTGACCTGGCGGACCCAGGGGTGGGCTGCAAGCCGCGACTGAATCTCGTGCAGCGGGGCCGTAAGGGTGGTGCCAGACAGCCCGTTGGCAAAGGCCAGGCGAATGTCTGCCTCTTGAACATGCCGCATGGGAGCGCCCACGGCCTGCACCTCCACCATGCGCAGGGCAAAGGCGGGTCGACTCGCCAGCCAATGCCCGAGGCCGAGCACGAGAGACAGCCCCGCAGCCCAGACCAGTGCACTGCTCAAGCGCTGCAGGGCCAGGGGGGAATGCCAGAGGCTGCGAAGGCTATCCACGCGAGGCGCCCTCCAGCTTGGTCCGCGCAGAGGCGAGGATGGTCATGACCAGTTCGTCGTAGTCCATGCCAACGGCCTGGGCCGCCATCGGCACCAGAGAATGGTCGGTCAGGCCGGGAATGGTGTTGATCTCCAGCAGCATGGGCGCTGTCGAGACGCCATCCCAAAGCAGGTCGACCCGCGCCCAGCCCTCGCAGCCAATGGCCTCGAAGGCAGACTTGGCCAGGGCCTGGAAATGCTCGGCCTGCTCCGGCGACAAGGGCGCCGGGCAAAGGTAACGGGTGGCATCGCCGAAGTATTTGTTCTGGTAGTCGTATCGACCATCCGGTGCCTGAATTTCAATGACCGGCAAGGCCCGAACCGGTCCGGTTGCCCCACCGCCGAGCAGTCCAATGGTGAACTCCCGCCCCGAGACAAAGGCCTCGGCCATCACCGCCGTGTCGTGCTCCGCAGCCAGGGCCACAGCCTGCTGGAACCCAGACCAGTCGGTCAGTTTGGTAAAGCCAATCGAGGAGCCTTCGCGGGCAGGCTTGATGGCCAGGGGCAGTGAAAGGCCTGGTCCCAGCGTCGAGGGATCGGTGCTGGCGTTCACAAGCTGGTGGGCCGGTGTGGGAATGCCCATCGAGGACCAGATTCGCTTGGTCAGCGACTTGTCCATGGCCACGGCCGAGGCCATCACGCCGGAACCTGTGTAGGGCAGGCCCATCCACTCGAGTACGCCCTGTACGGTGCCGTCCTCTCCGAATCGCCCATGCAGGGCAATGAAGACCGCATCCACGCCTTCGGTGCGCAGCTCCTCTAGTGGGCGTTCCGCGGGATCAAAGGCCACTGTGGCCACGCCACGACGTGCCAGTGCAGCCAAGACACCAGCGCCCGTGCGCAAGGAGATGTCGCGTTCAGCAGAGCGCCCGCCCAACAGAACGGCCACCTTCTGGAATCGGTTGGCGGGCATCAGTGACGCCCTCCCTGTGCCTGCAGCCGACCGGCCAGGCCACCAATCGTGCCTGCCCCCATGGTGACAACGACATCATCATCTCGAACCACCCCCTCGAGCAGTCCCGGGATGTCGTCCACGGTCTCCGCAAAGATGGGGTCGACACGACCGAGCTGGCGGATGGTGCGCGCCAGGCTTCGGCCATCGGCCATGGCCAAGGGGGCTTCACCGGCAGCGTAGACCTCTGAGAGCACCAGCACATCGACCGTGGACAGCACCTTCACAAAGTCTTCGAAGAGGTCTCGGGTTCGGCTGTATCGATGGGGCTGAAACACCAGTACCAGGCGACGCCCCGGGAATGCACCTCGCACGGCCTCGAGCGTGGCCCGCACCTCGACGGGGTGATGGCCGTAGTCATCGATGAGCTCCACCTGGGCTGGGCCAATCTGCGTTCGCCCCCAGCGTTGCAACCGACGACCAACACCCTTGAACTGGGAGAGCCCGGCAGCAATGGCCGCATCGGTGACCCCCAGTTCGGTGGCCACCGCGCAGGCCGCCAGCGCGTTCAGAACATTGTGCTGACCCGGTAGGTTGAGCCGCACCGACAACGGCGCATGCCCCTCGCGGAGCAGGTCGAAGGCCATGCTGAAGTCGCCCGCCTGAATGTTGGCTGCGCGCACATCCGCATCAGCAGACAGGCCATAGGTGAGAACAGGCCGCGACACAAACGGGATGATCTCGCGCACGTTTGCATCGTCAACACAGACAATCGCCTGCCCATAGAACGGCAGGCGCTGGGTGAAGGCGATGAAGGCCTGCTTGAGCTTGGCCATGTCATGGTCATAGGTCTCCATGTGGTCGGCATCGATATTGGTGATCACCGCCATCATGGGCATGAGGTTCAGAAACGACCCATCAGACTCATCGGCCTCGGCCACAAAGGCATCACCCAGACCAAGCCTCGCATTGGCGCCCGCACTGTTGAGCCGACCACCAATGACGAAGGTTGGGTCCAGGCCGCCCTCGGCGAGCAAGGAGGCCACCAGGCTTGTCGTGGTGGTCTTGCCATGGGTTCCTGCAATGGCAATGCCCTGCTTCATGCGCATGAGTTCACTGAGCATCAGGGCTCGCGGCACCACCGGTATCTTCTTGGCACGGGCCGCCTGCAGCTCAGGATTGTCAGACTTCACGGCTGTGGAGATGACCACCACATCGGCACCCTCGATCTTGTCGGCTGCATGGCCCAGGTGGATGGTGGCGCCCAGCGAGGCCAGTCGCTCGGTGGCCGCATTGGGATGAAGGTCTGTGCCCTGCACACGGTAGCCCTGGTTGATCAGCACCTCCGCAATGCCAGACATGCCCGAGCCCCCGATGCCCACAAAATGAAGGCAGCGAATCTTGTGCTTCATGGCCGTCCCTCCGCCTGCATCAAGGCCTCGCAGAGGTCGAGCATCCGGGCCTCCACGGCCTTGGGCTGTTGACCCTCCAAGGCTCTGGCGGCCTGCAGAAGCACTGCCCGGTTGAGCCCACGAAGCCGCTCGAAGAGGCGGGCTTCAAAATCCTTGCCCTGTGGAACCAGCCATGCGCCGCCTGCAGCCACCACGGCAGCGGCGTTGGCGGTCTGGTGGTCATCAATGGCGTGGGGCAGTGGCACATAGACCGCGGGCAGGCCCACGGCTGTCATCTCCGCCACGGTGGAGGCGCCTGCGCGGCAGACGGCGAAGTCTGCCCAGGCATAGACCGAACACATGTCGTCGATGAACGGCAGCACCTCGGCAACCAAGCCAGCCTGGGCATAACGCGCCTGGCAGTCTGGCTGGCCAACCAGCCCAGACTGGTGACGAACCTCGAATGCAATGCCCTCCTTGGCCAGGGTCGCCAGGGCAGCCGGCAGGCCCTCATTGAGCGGCCGTGCACCCAGGCTGCCCCCGAGCACCAGAAGCCGCAACGGGCCCGTGCGCTCAGCCATGCTGCCTCGGGCCGCACCGAGCTCAAGCAGCTCTTGCCGAACCGGGTTTCCAATCCATTGGCTGTTGGTGGGTGCGAACCGTGTCTTCTCAAAGCTCACCACCACCGCCTGGGCCCACCGAGCGATCCATCGGTTTGCGGTGCCCATGACGGCGTTCTGCTCGTGCACCATCACGGGCCGACCCATGAGACGAGCGACCACAGCCACCGGAAAGCTCACGTAGCCGCCAAAGACGATGACCAGTCGGGGGGAGGCCTTGCGCATCCAGGCCCAGCAGGCCAGCATGGCCCGCAGCAGGCCAAAGGGCATCTGCAGCAAGGCCCAAAGCCCGCGTCCCCGAAGGCCCTGGAAGTCGAGTTGCAACAGGGGCATGCCAGCCTGCGGCACCACCCGGGCCTCCAGGCCGCGATTGGACCCCACCCAACTCGGGCCATGGCCCCGGGCCATGAGCCCTTTGGCCACGGCCAAGGCCGGGAAGACATGACCACCTGTGCCACCGGCCGCGATGATCACCTGGGCGCTCAACCGAAGGCTCCCATGCGGTGCCGCGGCCGCACCATGCCGGCCGACTCCTGAATGGGGGTGCCGCGAATTCGCGCTCGGTTCTCCATGTCAATTCGAACCAGCAGGCCCATGGCCATGCAAACCGCGAGCATGGAGCTGCCCCCGTGGCTGATGAAGGGGAGCGTGAGCCCCTTGGTCGGCAGCAGCCCCGTATTCACGCCGGCATGAATGAAGGTCTGCAGGCCGATCCAGACTGCAATGCCCTGGGCCACCAGTCCGGCAAAGAGGCGCTCCTGAGACATCGAGACACGGCCAATCTCCATGGCCCGGCGGATCAAGTAGGCGAAGGTCAGCATGACCGCGAGCACCCCGACAAACCCGAGTTCTTCACCGATCACCGCGAAGATGAAGTCGGTGTGCGGCAGGGGCAGGTGGCCCAGTTTGGCAATGCCTGTGCCCAGTCCAGAGCCAAAGAGCCCGCCGTGGCCGAATGCAATCAGGGCACCGCAGAGCTGATAGCCCGTGGTCTGCACATGGTCTGGCGCGCAGGGGCTCAGATAGGACAAAAGCCGGTCTAGCCGCCACGGGGTCACATAGACCATGAATGCGAAGAAGCCGGCCATGAGAATGACCAACGGCACAATGACCCGAAGGCTCATGCCGCCCAAGAACAGGACCGTGGCGACGGTGCAGGTGATGACAATGGTCGAGCCAAGGTCGGGCTGATAGAGCAGCAGGAGAATCACCAGCAGCATCAGGCCTCCAATCGGGGCCAGGCCACGCAGCAGGTCAGACTGCATGCGCTCTTGGCGGCGCACGGCATAGGCGGCTGCGAAGACCAAGGCAAAGAGCTTCATCAGTTCTGCGGGCTGCAGTGTGATCACACCCAAAGGAATGGCACGCACCGCGCCATCCTTGATGAAGGCGGCCCCGCCAATGAGCTTGATGCCGGCGACCACCAGCAGCAGCGCGATGCCCAGCACGAAGGCCCAGGCCGAGAAGCGTTGCCACTGGCTGATGGGGATCGAGAGCAGAATCCAGAAAACAAAGAGGCCGACCATCAAATGGGCCGGATGGCCCCGCATGAGCCGCCAAATGCTCGGGGCCTGTTCCGACCCCGGCAGTGGGAGATTGGCGGAATAGACCATCACGAGGCCGAGCATGAGCAGGCCCAGGAAGACACCCATGAGGCG
This sequence comes from Pseudomonadota bacterium, assembly GCA_041163175.1. GTDB lineage: Bacteria > Pseudomonadota > Gammaproteobacteria > Burkholderiales > Burkholderiaceae_A > Hahnella. The sequence continues at coordinate 35,980 of JBEARM010000002.1, forward strand.
CCAGTCGGGCGGGGCCGGCCGCAGGACGTCGCCGAACCGGCTCAGCATGGCTGTCCCTCCTGCTGTGCGATCTCACGCGCAGCCTCCACAAACACGGCCGCCCGATGGGCGTAATTTTTAAACATGTCAAAGCTCGCACAGGCCGGCGAGAGCAGTACCGTGGCATGGCCCGTGGCCTCCGCCAGTTCATTCGCCTTCGCATGCGCCCAGCGCACCGCCTGGGGCAGGTCATCGGCCTCCTGCGGCATCTGGCCGCGGGCCCGCAAGGCCTGGGCCAAGGCGGGGCCGTCTCGTCCAATCGTGGCCACCGAACAGCCCTTCCGAGCCAGGGCCTCCACCAGGCGCGAAAAATCCTGGCCCTTTCCATCGCCACCCACGATCACCACCAGGGCGCCACCGAATGCCCTGAGGGCGGCCAAGGTCGCGTCCACATTCGTACCCTTGCTGTCATCCACAAAATCGATTGGGCCAGTCGAGAGAACCGTCTCGAGGCGATGGGGCTCTCCGCGGTACTCACGCAGTCCACGGAGCAAGGCCGCCAGGTCCTGGGTCACCGTGAGTGCCAGACCAAGGCTGGCCATCGCATTGCGAAGGTTGTGTGGCCCGGGAATGCGCAAGGCCGCGGCAGGCATCAGTCGCACCAAAGGCTCGGCGGCGCTGGCCCGATGAACCAGCCAGTCGAAGCCCTCATGGGCCACACCCAGGCCAGGCTCAGCAGCAGCCAGTGGCGAGATGCCATAGCCATAGCGTTGGGGGGTGGCCTGCGACACGTGGGCTGCAATGGCCTCGGCCAGTGCAGCGTCGTCCCGGTCGACCCAGATGGTCTGCGCGGCACAGGGCAGGCCAAAAATGCGCAGCTTGGCTGCGCGGTAGTCCTCGAGGTCGAGGTGCCAGTCGAGGTGGTCTTGGTCAACATTGAGCAGCACCGAGGCGGTGGGCGTGAATCGACTCGCCAATGCCAACTGAAAGCTGGAGAGCTCGAGCACCCAGACCGATGGCATCTGCCCGGCATCCTCCCGCATCATCAAGGCCTGCAAGAGGGATGGGCTGACATTGCCAGCCACCTGCACATCCATGCCCGCCGCACCCAGAAGGTGGGCCAGCAGCATGACGGTGGTGGTCTTGCCGTTGGTGCCAGTGACCGCCAGCACGGGAGGCCTGGCCAGTGCCAGCTCGACGGCCTCCGACGAGGCGCCGGGGCTTGAGGCCAGCCGAGAGATCGCCCAGTCAAAGAGGTCGAGCTCCTGCACGATGGGAATGCCTCGCGACAGGGCGGCAGCCCGCAGGGCCGCAACGGAACCCAGCCGATCCGGATGCGGTGAAAGGCCGGGTGTGCCCACCACCATGTCCACACCGTCGAGCCACTCGTCCCCGAAGGGCATTGACTGACCCCAGCGGCAGTCCACGCCATCTGGGTCTGGGCCTGGCGGCTGCACCCGACTGTCAATGAGCCGAACCCGCATGCCCTGACGAACCAGCCAACGCGCCGTGGCCTGGCCGGATTCTCCGCCCCCGACCACCAAGGCCTGACGGCCCCGCCAATCGTGGCCGGCCTCCCAGTTCCAGGTGGGCTGTATCTCGTTCATGGCTATCGAATCTTCAGGGTGGCAAGCCCTGCCAGCACCAGCATCATGGTGATGATCCAGAACCGAACCACCACCTGGGTTTCCTTCCAGCCAGACTCCTCAAAGTGGTGGTGCAGGGGCGCCATCCGCAGGATGCGTCGGCCCTCTCCAAATCGTCGCTTGGTGTATTTGAAATAGGCCACCTGCAGCATCACCGAGAGGGTCTCGGCCACGAAGACACCGCCCATGACAAACAGCACGATCTCCTGCCGAACCACAATGGCCACTGCACCCAGTGCGCCACCGAGGGCCAAGGCCCCCACATCTCCCATGAAGACCGTGGCGGGGTAAGCGTTGAACCACAGAAAGGCCAGGCCGGCACCCACCAGGGCTGCGCAGAACACCGTGAGCTCACCGGCGCCAGGAATGTGAGGCAACAGCAGGTACTTCGAGAAGACCGCATTGCCCGCCACATAGGCAAAGACGCCCAGGGCACCGGCAATCAGCACGGTGGGCATGATGGCCAGGCCATCGAGGCCATCGGTCAGGTTGACCGCATTGCTGCTGCCCACGATCACGAAGTAAGACAGCACCACGAAGCCCCAGACGCCCAAGGGATAGGCCACGCTCTTGAAAAATGGAACGATGAGATCGGCCTGGGATGGCAGGGTCAGCTCCAGGCCATTGTTGAGCCAGGTGAGGAACAACTGCCAGGCCTGCTCATTGGAGTTTCCAGACACGGCAAAGGCCAGCACGAAGGCGGCCACCAGGCCAATCACCGACTGCCAAAAATACTTCCAACGCCCGGGCAGACCCTTAGGGTCCCGGTAGACGACCTTGCGATAGTCATCCACCCAGCCCACTGCACCAAGGCCCAGGGTGATGAGCAGCACCACCCAGACGAATCGGTTGCTCAGGTCCGCCCACAGGAGGGTGGTCACCCCCACCGACAGCAGGATCAGGGCACCGCCCATGGTGGGCGTGCCCGCCTTCACCAGATGGGTCTGGGGCCCATCATGCCGAACGGCCTGCCCAATCTTTAGCTCGGTGAGGCGCCGAATCACCCAAGGCCCGAGTAGCAGGCCGATGGCCAAGGCCGTCAGGGTGGCCATGACCGCACGTAGGGTGATGTAGCCGAACACACCCAGGCCACGGATCATGGGCTCGAGCAGGTCAAACAGAAAGAGCAGCATCGTGCGGATCCTTGGTCATAAGT
>JBEARM010000003.1:0-32264 GCA_041163175.1 Pseudomonadota bacterium
GGTGATTCATGCGCCCTGCATCGGGCGTTGCGAGCAGGCGCCTGCTGCGGTGGTCCACCAGAATCCTATTCCGTTTGCCACCGAGGAGAAGGTGGTCGAGGCGGTGAAGAAGGGCGACCGGCTTCATGCGCCCGAGCCCTACACGGGTCTCGCAGCCTATGTGGAGGCGGGCGGCTACAAAATGCTCAAGGCCTGTCTGTCCGGAGATCGCTCACTCGAGAGTGTCCTCCAGACCATGGAAGACTCTGGCCTGCGTGGCCTGGGCGGCGCGGGCTTTCCGGCGGGCCGCAAGTGGCGCATCGTTCGAGATCAGCCGGCGCCTCGGCTGATGGCGGTGAACATCGACGAGGGCGAGCCGGGCACCTTCAAAGACCGCACCTACCTCGAGAAGGACCCTCACCGTTTCTTAGAGGGCATGCTCATTGCAGCCTGGGCGGTGGGCATCGAGGCCATCTACATCTATCTGCGTGACGAATACCACGGCTGCCGGGCCATGCTCGAGAAGGAGCTTGATCTCCTTCGCGCAAGCCCACCCATGGCCAACATGCCGCTCATTGAACTGCGCAGGGGGGCGGGTGCCTACATCTGCGGTGAAGAGTCGGCCATGATCGAATCCATCGAAGGCAAGCGAGGCATGCCACGGCTTCGTCCACCCTATGTGGCCCAGGTCGGCCTCTGGGGTCGTCCCACGCTCGAACACAACTTCGAGACCCTGCATTGGGTGCGGGAAATCCTGGAGAAGGGCGGGGCATGGTTCGCCTCGCATGGTCGGCACGGCCGCAAGGGGTTGAGATCCTTCTCCGTGTCGGGGCGTGTGAAGTCGCCGGGCGTGAAGCTTGCACCGGCCGGCATCACCATCCAGGAACTCATCGATGAGCACTGCGGCGGCATGCTGCCAGGCCACACCTTTTACGGTTACCTGCCCGGTGGGGCTTCGGGCGGCATTCTGCCGGCCCGCATGAATGACATTCCGCTCGACTTCGACACCCTTCAGCCCCATGGCTGCTTCATCGGGTCGGCGGCCGTGGTGGTGCTCTCAGACCATGACACCGCCAAGCAGGCGGCCTTGAACACCATGCGGTTCTTTCAGGATGAATCCTGCGGCCAGTGCACGCCATGTCGGGTCGGGACGGCCAAGGCCGTCCGGTTGTTGGAGTCGGACAACTGGGACCAAGACCTGCTGGGAGACCTTTCCACCGTCATGCGGGATGCCTCGATCTGCGGCCTGGGGCAGGCGGCGCCCAACCCCATCGACTGTGTCATCAAATACTTTCCCGATGAATTGACGGGCCAAGGCCGGGAGTTCAAGTCATGAATGCGGTCACGAAGGTAGAGACGGTGAACCTGCAGGCCACAGAGGTTCAGTTTGAGATCAATGGCAAGGTGGTCACGGGCTTCGACCACGAGACCATCCTGGAGGTCGCCAAGCGCAACGGCATCAAGATTCCTCACCTCTGTTACAAGCAGGGCTTGGAGACGGCTGGCAACTGCCGGGCCTGCATGGTGGAGATCGACGGCGAGCGGGTGCTCGCCCCCTCCTGCTGTCGGCACCCCTCCAACAACATGAAGGTCACCACCGACAGCGAGCGGGCCGTGAAGTCTCAGAAGATGGTGCTCGAACTTCTCCAGTCAGACATGCCTGAGGCGGAGTACACGCGGCACAACGAGGTCGACTTCTGGGCCGAAAAGCTCGGTGTGGGCAAGCCGCGTTTTGCGCCACGCACCCAGGTCTTTGCAGACCTCTCCCACCCGGCCATTGCCGTGAATCTGGATGCCTGTATTCAATGCACCCGATGCCTGCGGGCCTGTCGGGATGAGCAGGTCAATGACGTGATTGGCCTGGCCTTTCGGGGCGAGCATGCCAAGATCGTCTTCGACATGGACGACCCCATGGGCGCCTCCACCTGCGTGGCCTGTGGTGAGTGCGTTCAGGCCTGCCCCACCGGTGCACTCATGCCGGCGCGCGAGGCGGCCCTCACGGTGCCCGACCAGAAGGTGGACTCCGTCTGCCCATACTGTGGTGTGGGCTGCCAGCTCACCTACCATGTGAAGGACGACAAAATCCTCTTTGTGGAGGGCCGCGATGGCCCCGCCAACCACAAGCGGCTGTGTGTGAAAGGCCGCTACGGCTTCGACTATGCGCATCACCCGCAGCGGCTTCGCAAGCCCCTAATCCGTCGAGACGACGCGCCGAAACAGGGCGACTTCGTCATGGACCCAGACAACGTGCTGAGCGTGTTCCGTGAGGCCACCTGGGAGGAGGCCCTGGCCCGCGCAGGAGGTGGCCTCAAGCAGATCCGCGATACCCACGGACGCAAGGCCCTGGCGGGCTTTGGTTCGGCCAAGGGCAGCAACGAAGAGGCCTACCTCTTCCAGAAGCTGGTTCGCACAGGCTTTGGCTCGAACAATGTCGACCACTGCACCCGGCTCTGCCATGCATCCTCGGTGATGGCCTTGCTCGAGGGTCTCGGCTCGGGTGCGGTCTCCAACCCCGTCATGGATGTGACCGAGGCCGAGGTCGTGGTGATCATCGGCGCCAATCCCACGGTGAACCATCCCGTGGCTGCCACCTGGATGAAGAACGCCATGAAGAATGGCACCAAGTTCATCATCATGGACCCGCGCAAGACCGAACTCTCGCGGCATGCCCACCGCTTCCTGCAGTTCAAGCCCGACACCGATGTCGCACTGCTCAACGCCATGATGCACGTCATCGTCACCGAGGGCCTGGTCGACAAAGACTTCATCGCGAGCAGAACCATCGGCTACGAAGACCTCGAGAAGAATGTGGCCGGCTATAGCCCCGAGGCGATGGCTCCCATCTGCGGCATCGATGCCCAGACCATCCGTGAGGTCGCCCGACTCTATGCCACCTCAAAGGGGTCGATGATCCTCTGGGGCATGGGCGTCTCCCAGCATGTGCATGGCACGGACAATGCCCGCTGCCTGATCGCCCTGGCCCTCATGACCGGCCAGATCGGCCGGCCTGGTACGGGCCTGCACCCGCTGCGTGGTCAGAACAATGTGCAGGGCGCCTCCGATGCGGGCCTGATTCCCATGGTCTATCCGGACTACCAGAAGGTGGGCGACCCGGCCGTTCGTGCTGCATTTGCCAAGGCCTGGGGTGTGCCCGTGGAAAGCCTGGACGACCAGCCTGGCCTGACCGTGGTCGAGGTCATGCATGCCATCGACCGTGGCGAGATTCGGGGCATGTACATCCAGGGTGAGAACCCGGCCATGTCCGACCCCGACGCCCACCATGCGCGCCACAGCCTGGCCTCACTCGACCTTCTCGTGGTGCAGGACATTTTCCTGACCGAGACGGCCTACCTGGCCGATGTCATCCTGCCAGCCAGCGCCTTCCCGGAGAAGACGGGCACCTTCACCAACACCGACCGTCTCGTGCAACTGGGCCGTCAGGCCGTCACGCCGCCAGGAGAGGCCCGGCAGGACCTCTGGATCATCCAAGACATGGCCCGGCAGTTGGGCTTGAACTGGCAGTACACCCATGTGTCACAGGTCTTCGATGAGATGCGCAAGACCATGCCCAGCATCGGGGGCATCACCTGGGAGCGACTCGAGCAGGATGGAGCCGTCACCTATCCTTGCCTGAAGGAAGGCGACCCCGGCGACCGGGTCATCTTCACCGACCGCTTCCCCACGGCCACGGGCCTGGCCCGCTTTGTGCCGGCCGACATCATCCCCGCCAATGAGCGGCCCGACACCGACTTTCCCTTGGTTCTCATCACCGGCCGTCAGCTCGAGCACTGGCACACCGGCAGCATGACCCGTCGGGCCACGGTGCTCGACGCCCTGGAGCCAGATCCGGTGGCTCTGATCCACCCGCTCGACCTTGACCGATTTGGTGTTGTGCCTGGAGATGTGGTCACCCTGCGCAGCCGTCGTGGGCAGGTGAGCCTCTATGCCCGGGCCGACGAGGCCACGCCGAGGGGCGCCATTTTTGTGCCCTTCTGCTACTACGAGGCGGCCATTAACCAGCTCACCAACGCAGCCCTCGACCCGGTGGGCAAAATCCCCGAGTTCAAGTACTGCGCGGTTCAGCTGGAGAAGGGCGGCGAGCCGCCGGCCCAGGCCAGTTATGGTGGTGGGCAGATCCTCGAGGGGCTGATGGCCAGGCTCAACGCCTAGATCGCTAGAAACCTAGGCGCCACAAACCCGGGCGCCACAACCTGGGCGGCCAGCGTGCCGCCCTTGAAATTCTCTGTGGGCGCCCCCATCTCCTGGGAAATCGATCTTTTTCCAGGAGCGTTAGACCATGTCGGCCACGCCACAAGACCCTTCACATCCGCAAGACCAAACGCCTGAGGAATCCAACTCGGCTGAGCAGGAGGCTGCTCAGCCAGCCGCCGCCGACGGCGCAGCCATGGGCGCAGACCAGCCTGCAGCCGAGCCCTCCAGCCAGGACTCTCTGGCCCATGCGCAGGCTCTGCTGGCCGAGCGCGAAGACCAACTGATTCGGCTGGCTGCCGAGATTGAGAACCTGCGCAAGCGGCACGCCCAGGAACTGGGCAACGCCAGAAAGTTCGCCATCGAGGGCTTCGCAGAGGCCCTGCTGCCTGTGGCCGACAGCCTGGAGACGGCCCTCTCGCTCCAAGGCCAGACCCTCGAGGGCCTGACCAGCGGTGTAGAACTTACCCTGAAACAACTCCAGCAGGCCTTTGAGAAGGGCCAGTTGCTGGCCTTGAACCCGGCGGGTGAGAAGTTTGACCCCAACCGTCATCAGGCTGTTTCGATGGTCGACGGAGCCCAGGCCGACCCGCCGGTGGCCCCCGGCCACGTGGTGTCTGTGCTTCAGAAGGGCTATCTCATTGGTGAGCGGGTGCTGCGTCCCGCCCTGGTGGCTGTGGCCTCTTGAAATTCAGCCCTTGAAATTCCGCCTTTCGCACCCATCTACCTCCCTAACTGAAACCCCATTCGAAGGACACGAACATGGCAAAAATCATTGGAATTGACCTCGGCACCACCAACTCCTGCGTGGCGGTCATCGAGGCCGGACAGCCCAAGGTCATCGAGAACAGCGAGGGAGCCCGGACCACCCCATCCATCATTGCCTACATGGATGACGGCGAGATTCTCGTGGGAGCGCCGGCCAAGCGGCAGGCCGTCACCAATCCAAAGAACACGCTCTATGCGGTCAAGCGCCTGATTGGGCGCAAGTTCGAGGACAAGGAAGTCCAAAAAGACATCGACCTCATGCCCTTCCAAATCGTCAAGGCCGAGAACGGTGACGCCTGGGTGTCTGCACGCGACAACCGTCTGGCGCCACCACAGGTGTCGGCCGAGGTGCTGCGGAAGATGAAAAAGACGGCCGAGGACTACCTCGGACACGAGGTGACGGAGGCCGTCATCACGGTGCCGGCCTACTTCAACGATGCCCAACGGCAGGCCACCAAGGATGCGGGGCGCATCGCCGGCTTGGATGTCAAGCGCATCATCAATGAGCCTACCGCTGCAGCCCTGGCCTTCGGCCTGGACAAGGCGGCTGGCAAGGACCGCAAGATCGCGGTCTACGACCTCGGTGGTGGCACCTTCGACGTCTCCATCATTGAGATCGCCGATGTCGACGGCGAGAAGCAGTTCGAGGTGCTCTCCACCAACGGCGACACCTTCTTGGGTGGCGAAGACTTCGACCAGCGGATCATCGACCACATCATCGATGAGTTCAAGAAGACCAACGGCGTCGACCTCTCCAAGGATCCGATTGCCCTGCAACGGATCAAGGCGGCTGCCGAGCGGGCGAAGATCGAGCTCTCCTCGAGCCAGCAGACCGAGCTCAATGAGCCCTACATCGCCATGGCCAACGGTGCTCCCGTACACCTCACCTTCAAGCTCACCCGGGCCAAGCTCGAGAGCCTGGTGGACGACCTGATCTCTCGGACCATCGAGCCCTGCAAGACGGCCTTGAAGGATGCCGGCGTGTCGGCCTCCCAGATCGATGACGTGATTCTGGTGGGCGGCATGACCCGCATGCCCAAGGTGCAGGATGCGGTCAAGGCCTTCTTCGGCAAGGAGCCGCGCAAGGACGTCAATCCCGATGAGGCCGTGGCCGTGGGCGCCGCTGTCCAGGGCGCCGTGCTGGCAGGCGATCGCAAGGATGTCCTCCTGCTCGATGTCACGCCTTTGTCTTTGGGCATCGAGACCTTGGGCGGCGTCATGACCAAGATGATCCAGAAGAACACCACCATCCCGACCAAGTTCTCGCAGGTCTTCTCGACGGCCGAGGACAACCAGCCCGCGGTGACCATCAAGGTCTTCCAGGGTGAGCGCGAGGTGGCCTCGGCCAACAAGATGCTCGGAGAGTTCAACCTGGAGGGCATTCCAAGCTCGCCGCGCGGAACACCACAGATTGAGGTGACCTTCGACATCGATGCCAACGGCATCCTGCATGTCTCGGCCAAGGACAAGGCCACGGGCAAGGAGAACAAGATCACCATCAAGGCCAACTCTGGCCTCTCCGAAGACGAGATCAATAAGATGGTGGCCGATGCCGAGGCCAATGCCGAGGAAGACCGCAAGCGCATCGAGCTGGTCCAGGCCCGAAATGCAGGCGAGGCGATGTCGCATTCGGTGAGAAAGTCGCTCGAGGAGCATGGCGACAAGCTCGAGGCCGATGAAAAGTCTAAGATTGAGGAGGCGCTCACGGTGCTGGACGCCGCCCTCAAGACCGACGACAAGGCCGACATTGAAGAGAAGACGGATCACCTCATGAAGGCCTCCCAGAAGCTGGGTGAGAAGGTCTATGCCGATGCCAACGCGGCTGCGGCTGCGGCCGGTGCCGCAGGCGCAGACCAGCAAGGCTCAGATGCCAAAGCAGAGGATGTGGTCGACGCCGACTTCAAAGAAGTGAAACGTGATTAATGGCCAAGCGTGACTACTATGAGGTGCTTGGTGTCGCGAAGAATGCTTCTGATGAAGAGATCAAGAAGGCCTATCGCAAGTTAGCCATGAAGCATCACCCGGATCGCAATCCGGGTGACAAAACGGCAGAGGAGAAATTCAAGGAGGCCAAGGAGGCCTACGAGATGATCTCCGATCCGGAGAAGCGGGCGGCCTACGATCGGTTTGGCCATGCCGGTGTCGATCCCAATTCCGGCATGGGGGCGGGCGGCCAGGACTTTGGCGGCTTTGCGGATGCCTTTGGCGACATCTTCGGCGACATCTTCGGCGGACAGGCACGCGGTGGTGGTGGCCGGGGTGGCCGGGGCGGCAGCAATGTCTACCGAGGCAGCGACCTGCGTTATGGCCTGGAGGTCACGCTCGAACAGGCGGCCGCGGGCTACACCACCGAGATCCGTGTGCCGAGCTGGGAGTCCTGTTCGCCCTGTGGTGGCACGGGGGCCAAGCCGGGCACCAAGCCCGAGACCTGTAAGACCTGCGGTGGTCAGGGTCAGGTTCGAATGCAGCAGGGCTTCTTCTCCATCCAGCAGACCTGTCCCACCTGTCATGGATCGGGCAAGAGCATTTCCAACCCCTGCACCAGTTGTGAGGGCGTGGGCCGTGTTCGCAAGCAAAAAACACTCGAGGTTAAGATCCCTGCGGGCATTGACGATGGCATGCGGATTCGGTCGGCGGGCAACGGTGAGCCTGGTGTCAACGGTGGCCCGGCTGGCGACCTCTATGTCGAGATCACCCTTAAGCCGCATCGTGTGTTTCAGCGCGAGGGCGATGACCTCCACTGTGAGGTGCCCGTGGGCTTTGCCCGCGCGGCACTCGGGGGCTCCATTGATGTGCCCACCCTCAATGGCAAGGCGAGCTTTGACCTCCCCGAGGGCACCCAGACGGGCAAGACCTTCCGCCTGCGGGGCAAGGGCATCAAGAATGTTCGAACGAGCCTGGCCGGGGATCTCTACTGCCATGTGGTCATCGAGACACCCGTGAAGCTCTCGGACAAGCAGAAAGAATTGTTGGAAGCCTTCGAGGCCTCGCTTGAGGAGGGCGGAGACCGACACAGCCCACAGAGCAAGGGCTGGATGGACAAGGTTCGCGAGTTTTTTAACTAGCGCCTGGAGCCATGTTCAGTCTAGAGCCAATGGGCTGGGCCATTCTGGTGGCCGCCACATTGGTCATGGTGAGTGTCCTGGCAGGCCTGGTGGCCTCGCGAACGGGCCTGCCACTGCTGCTCATCTTCTTGGTCATTGGCATGCTGGCCGGCGAGAATGGTCCGGGTGGCATTGCCTTCGATGACCATCAGCTGGCCTTCTGGTTTGGCAACGTGGCCCTGGCCGTCATTCTCTTGGATGGTGGCCTTCGCACCCAGATGAAAACCTTTCGAGTGGCCTTGAAGCCCTCACTGGTGCTGGCCACGGTGGGCGTGGTGCTCTCTTGTCTCATTCTGGCGGCCTTGCTGGAGGCCATCACGCCGCTCACTTGGCCACAGGCCTTGCTCATCGGTGCCATCGTGTCGTCGACCGATGCCGCGGCCGTGTTCTCACTGCTCGGCAGTGCAGGCATTCGGCTCAATGAGCGCATCTCGGCCACCTTGGAAATTGAATCTGGGCTCAACGACCCGATGGCTGTCTTCCTCACCCTCATGGCCATTGGGCTGGTGGCTGGCGGCATGGGCAGCTTCGGCCCAGGAGAGGTGGCCATGGCGCTGGTCCAGCAGGCGGGTGTGGGCGCGCTCGTGGCCTACGGCGGCTACTTTGCCTTTGCCAAGCTGCTTCGATGGCTCAAGGCGGAGTCGGCCCACAACCCGGGCCTTGGCGCCATCCTGCTGGTGGCCGGCGGCCTGGTGCTCTATGGGGCCTCCACGGCCTTTGGTGGATCGGGATTCCTCACGGTCTACCTCTTTGGGCTCTTCTTCGGGAACCGGCGCTCGCGCTACGTGAAGACGGTCATTCCCGCCATGGATGGACTGGCCTGGCTCTCCCAGGCCTGCATGTTCCTGCTCCTGGGGTTGCTCGCCACGCCCGCCATTTTTCTCGACAACCTTTGGGTGGGTCTTGCAGCGGCCTTCATTCTCATGTTCATTGCGCGGCCCTTGGCCGTCTGGGTCAGCCTGCTGCCGTTTCACTTTGGCTGGAAGGAATCCACGCTCATCTCATGGGTGGGCCTTCGGGGTGCGGTGCCGATCATTCTGGCCATCTTCCCGATCATGGCCGGGGTAGACCCCGACCGCACCATGCTGCACCTGGCCCTCATGGTGGTCATTGCCTCCTTGGTGTTTCAGGGCTGGAGCCTCGGCACCGTGGCCAAGCGCCTGGACCTGCTGCTGCCCGATCAGGCCGATCCGGTCGCCCGGCGAAAGGCCTTTGGTGATTTTGGTCTGCTCGGCAGTGCCACCATGCGCGACATCTCCGATTTCTACGGCTTGGTCATTGAGGACCAGGAATTCGACCAGTCCCTCTCGCAGTGGGTGCGGGCCAAGCTTGGAAAGCCTGCTGTCATCGGAGACCAGGTGCACCTGGCGGGCCTGTGCTTCACGGTCACTGCCCTGGACGGCGAGGGTGAGATTCAGCGAGTGGGCATCAAGGCTGACGAGCCCCGAGTGCCTTCTTGATCTGCTCCAGGGCGTTGGGGTCTTCCAGGGTGGTCATGTCGCCGGGGTCGCGGCCTTCGGCGAGCGCCTGCATGGCACGACGAAGCAGCTTGCCCGACCGGGTCTTGGGCAGCAGGCTTACGAAGTGCACGCGGGCGGGCCGACCAATGGCGCCGAGCACCTTGTCCACGGTGAACATGACAGCCTTTTCCTCGCTCGCCCGGCCAGTCTCGTCGGCGGCCTTGGTGGCGTCCTTGAGGACTGCGAATGCAATGGGCACCTGGCCCTTGAGGGAGTCGGCCACACCGACCACGGCCACTTCGGCCACGTTGCTATGGGCCTGGATGGCCTCCTCGATCTCCCGGGTGCCGAGCCGATGGCCCGCCACATTGATGACGTCGTCGGTCCGGCCCAGAATAAAGATGTAACCATCCTGGTCTCGGGTGGCGTAGTCGAAGGTGGAGTACATCAGTTGGCCAGGCACGCCCGAGAAATAAGTCTTCACGAAGCGATCATCGTCGCCCCAGACGGTCTGCAGGCAGCCCGGTGGCAGTGGCGGCGCCATGCAGAGCATGCCCTTCTCATTGGCAGCCACCTCTTGGAAGCTGGATTCGTCGATGAGCCGCACGTCGTAGCCATAGACCGGAAAGCTCGGGCTGCCGAACTTGGTCTCGGTGACCTCAATGCCATGCTGGGCCGACAGAATGGGCCAGCCGGTCTCGGTCTGCCAGTAGTTGTCGATGATCTTGACGCCGCCCAGCGCATCCGAAATCCAGCGGGCGGTCGGCTCATCGAGTGGCTCACCGGCCAGAAAGAGGCGACGTAACTTACTGGTGTTGTGCCGGGTCATGAATGCCGGGTCTTGTTTCTTCAGCACGCGGGCCGCCGTGGGCGATGAGAACATGGTGGTCACACCGTGCTTCTCGACAATCGACCACCAGATGGCAGGGTCTGGACGAATGGGCAGGCCCTCATAGACCACGGTGGTCGAGCCGTTGATCAGCGGCGCGTAGACAATGTAGGAGTGGCCCACCACCCAGCCGATGTCGGAGGTGGTGAACATGGCCTCGCCTGGCTTGCAGTCGTATATATGCCGCATGGAGGCGGCCAATGCCACCGCATAGCCGCCGGTGTCACGCTGAACGCCCTTGGGCTTGCCGGTGGTGCCAGAGGTGTAGAGGATGTAGCTCGGGTCGGTGGCCAGCATCGGCTCACAGGCCACGCTGGCCTTGGCGAACTGTTCGCGCAACGGCCCGTACTCGACATCCCGTCCGGCCACCAGATCGAGCGGCGCCAGTCCACGGTTGATGAGCAACACCTTGGCGGGGGGCGCCTTGGAGAGGCGGCAGGCCTCATCCACGAGGTGCTTGTAAGGAACCTCCTTGCCACCGCGCATGCCGGCGTCTGAGGAGACCATGAGCACGGGCGTCGCGTCATCGATGCGAGCCGCCAGTGAGGGTGCCGCAAAGCCACCAAAGACCACGGAGTGAATGGCACCAATGCGGGCACAGGCCAGCATGGCGAAAATGGCTTCGGCAATCATGGGCATGTAGATGAGCACCCGGGAGCCCTTGGTGACGCCCAGGGACTGCATGGCTGCAGCCATGGTCTGCACCTCCTGGTGCAGCTGCGCAAAGCTATAGGTCTTCTCCTCGTTGGTCTCCGTGGAGATGTAGACCAGGGCCTTCTGCTCGGCTCGGTCCTTGAGGTGTCGATCGATCGCGTTGTGGCACAGGTTGGTCTTGCCCCCCACATACCAACGGGCAAACGGCGGACGGGAGAAATCCAAGACCTGACTGGGCTGCTCAAACCAGTCGATGAGGGCGGCCTGCTCAGCCCAGAAGGCTTCTTTGGCATCGATGGAGCGACGATGCACCCCTGAGAGCTTGGTGTCCTTGAATGCCACGGTCATGGTTGTCTCCTTGCCCACTTTGTTGTTCACCAGGCGGCTGGGCTGCTCACCTGGTGATGTCATTCAGATCTGTTCCATGGGCACAAAGACCCAGCCCTCCATCAGCACGCGAGCACTGCGGCTCATGATGGCCTTGGTGATGGTCCACTCGCCATCTCGACAGTGCGCCTGGGCACCGACGCGCAGCGTGCCCGAGGGGTGGCCGAAACGCACGGCATCGCGGGGCCCACCACCGGCGGCCTGGTTCACCAGCGTGCCGGGAATGGCCGCGGCCGCGCCAATGGCCACCGCCGCCGTGCCCATCATGGCATGGTGAAGCTTGCCCATGGACAGGGCCCGAACGAGAAGGTCCACCTCAGAGGCCTCCACGGGTCTGCCGCTTGATGCGGTGTAGGAGGCTGGTTTGGCCACAAAGGCAATTTTGGGTGTGTGCTGCCGGCTGCTGGCCTGCTCGGGGCTTTGAATGAGGCCCATTCGAACGGCGCCATGGGCGCGAATCTTCTCGAAGAAGGCCAGGGCCTCGGGGCTGCCGTTGATGGCATCTTGTAGCTCAGCGCCGGTATAGCCAATGGCCTGGGCCTCGACAAAAATGGTGGGGATGCCGGCGTTGATCATCGTGGCCTTGAGGCTGCCGATGCCGGGCACCTCGAGGTCGTCGATGAGGTGGCCGGTGGGAAACATGGCGCCCTCGGCACCCTCCTCTTCGGCAGCCGGGTCGATGAATTCGAGCTGCACCTCGGCCGCGGGAAAGGTGACGCCATCGAGTTCGAAGTCGCCAGTCTCTTGCACCTCGCCACGGACCATGGGCACATGGGCCACGATGGTCTTCTGAATGTTGGCCTGCCAGATACGAATGGTGGCCATGCCGTTTTGCGGAATGCGGCTCGGATCGATGAGGCCCTTGCGAATGGCAAAGGGGCCCACTGCCGCCGAGAGGTTTCCGCAGTTGCCGCTCCAGTCGACAAATGCAGAATCGATGGAGACCTGACCAAACAAGTAGTCGACATCGTGGTCGGGCCGGCTGCTCTTGGAGAGGATCACGGTCTTGCTGGTGCTGGAGGTGGCGCCGCCCATGCCATCGATCTGTTTGGCATAGGGGTCCGGGCTTCCAATCACACGCAGCAGCAGCTTGTCTCTTGCCGGCCCGGGGCTGCGACAAAAATCGGGCAGCTCATCGCGGCAGAAGAAGACGCCCTTGCTGGTGCCACCTCGCATGTAGGTGGCCGGAATGCGAAGCTGCGGGGCGAATGTCCGTGCCATGCTCAGGCGACCTTGGCCTCGAGAAAGTCTTGGGCGAAGCGCTGCAGCACGCCGCCGGCCTCGTAGATGGAGACCTCCTCTGCGGTGTCGAGTCGGCAACGAACAGGCACGGAGATGGACTCGCCATTGCGGCGGTGGATGACCAGGCGCAGCTCGGCCCGTGGCTGGCGATCGCCGGTGACATCGAAGGTCTCGGTGCCGTCGATCTCCAGGGTCTGCCGAGTAGTGCCGGGCATGAACTCGAGGGGCAGCACTCCCATGCCCACCAGGTTGGTGCGATGAATGCGTTCGAAGCCCTCGGCCACAATGGCTTCGACACCGGCCAGGCGAACACCCTTGGCCGCCCAGTCGCGTGAGGAGCCCTGGCCGTAGTCGGCGCCGGCAATGATGATCAGTGGCTGTCGCCGCTGCATATAGGTTTCGATGGCCTCCCACATCCGCATGACCTTGCCGTCGGGCTCGACCCTCGCCAGGGAGCCTTGCTGAACCTTGCCATCGACCACCGCCATTTCGTTGATGAGCTTGGGATTGGCAAAGGTGGCCCGTTGGGCAGTGAGGTGGTCTCCACGATGGGTGGCGTAAGAATTGAAGTCTTCCTCGGGCAGGCCCATCTTGGCGAGGTACTCGCCAGCCGCGCTGTCGGCCATGATGGCATTGCTCGGGGAGAGGTGGTCGGTGGTGATGTTGTCACCGAGCACCGCCAGTGGCCGCATGCTTCTGAGGCTGCGCTCCCCGGCCAGGGCACCCTCCCAGTAGGGCGGGCGGCGAATATAGGTGCTCTGCGGCCGCCAGGCATAGAGCGGATGGACCTTTGGTGTGTTCGTTTCAACGCGCAGTTTGAACATGGGCTCGTAGACCGCGCGGAACTGCTCAGGCCGAACGGCCTGGGCCACCACCGCATCAATCTCGTCGTCGGAGGGCCAGAGGTCTTTGAGCAGAATGGGCTGGCCCCTTGCATCGGTGCCAAAGGAATCCTTCTCGATGTCGAACCGGATTGTGCCTGCCAGCGCATAGGCCACCACCAGCGGCGGCGAGGCCAGGAAGGCCTGCTTGGCATACGGGTGGATGCGGCCATCGAAATTCCGATTGCCCGAGAGCACGGCCGTGGCATAAAGGTCTCGGTCGATGATCTCCTGCTGAATGCTGGGGTCGAGTGCGCCGCTCATGCCGTTGCAGGTGGTGCAGGCAAAGGCCACCACGCCAAAGCCAAGCTGCTCGAGCTCGGGCATGAGACCTGCAGCCTGCAAATACAGGGCCACCGTTTTGGAGCCTGGCGCCAGCGACGACTTCACCCAGGGCTTGCGGGCAAGGCCCAGGCGATTCGCATTGCGGGCCAACAGCCCCGCTGCAATCATGTTGCGAGGATTGTTGGTATTCGTGCAACTGGTGATGGCTGCGATGATGACCGCACCATCTGGCATGCGGTCGGACTCGAGCGTGTAGGCCCCAGAGATGCCGGCTGCACCAAGGTCTTGCGTGGCCACCCGCTTGTGTGGGTTGGAGGGCCCCGCAATATTGCGCACCACGGTGGAGAGGTCGAACCGGAGCACACGCTCGTAGTCGGCCTGGGCCATGGCATCGGCCCACAGGCCGGTCTGCTTGGCATAGTTTTCCACCAGGGCAATCTGGTCCTCCTCGCGGCCCGTGAGTCGCAGGTAGGCCAGGGTGTGTGCATCGATATAGAACATGGCGGCCGTAGCCCCGTACTCGGGTGCCATGTTGGAGATGGTGGCCCGATCGCCCAGTGAGAGGGCGGTGGCACCCTCGCCATAGAACTCCAGGTAGGCCGAGACCACCTTCGACTTGCGCAGGAATTCGGTGAGGGCCAGCACGATGTCGGTGGCCGTGATGCCCGCCTGGGGGCGGCCGGTGAGCTCCACGCCCACAATGTCGGGAAGGCGCATGTAAGAGGCGCGGCCGAGCATGACGCTCTCGGCCTCCAGACCGCCCACGCCAATGGCAATGACACCCAAGGCATCGACCATGGGGGTGTGACTGTCGGTGCCCACCAGGGTGTCGGGGAAGGCCACGCCATCGCGCACCTGAATGACCGGCGACATCCGTTCAAGGTTGATCTGATGCAGGATGCCGTTGCCTGGTGGAATGACATCCACATTCTCGAAGGCCTGCTTGGTCCAGTCGATGAAGTGAAAGCGATCTTCATTGCGACGGTCTTCAATGGCCCGGTTCTTCTCGAATGCCTGCGGGTCATGGCCGCCGCATTCCACCGCCAAGGAGTGGTCGACCACCAGCTGGGTGGGCACCACTGGGTTCACCTGGGCTGGGTCGCCACCTTTGGCGGCAATGGCATCGCGAAGGCCTGCGAGATCCACCAGGGCTGTCTGTCCGAGAATGTCGTGGCAGACCACCCGGGCCGGAAACCAGGGGAAGTCCAGGTCGCGCCGTCGTTCGATGAGCTGCCGAAGGCTCTCGGTGAGCATGCTCGGGTCGCAGCGTCGCACCAGGTTCTCCGCGAGCACCTTGGATGTGTAAGGAAGCCGATCGTAGGCGCCTGGGGCGATGGACTCCACTGCCTCCCGGGCATCGAAGAATTCGAGGCCCTTGCTGTGGGGCAGTGGCTTGCGATGGGCGGTGTTCATGGCCTTAGCGACGATCCTTCATGGGAATGAACTTCTGGTCTTCGGGGCCAATGTAGTTCGCGCTGGGGCGGATGATCTTTCCATCCTCTCGCTGCTCGATGATGTGGGCGCTCCAGCCCGAGGTGCGCGAGATGACAAAGAGCGGGGTGAACATGGCCGTGGGCACACCCATCATGTGATAGCTGACGGCACTGAACCAGTCGAGGTTGGGGAACATCTTTTTGATGTCCCACATCACCGTCTCGAGCCGCTCGGCGATGCTGAACATCTTCATGTCCTGGGCCTTGGCCGACAGTCCCCGGGCCACGTCCTTGATGACCTTGTTGCGTGGGTCGCTCACGGTGTAAACCGGATGGCCAAAGCCAATGACGACCTCCTTGTTCTCGATGCGCCGGCGAATGTCGGCCTCGGCCTCATCGGGCGAGTTGTATCGCTTCTGTACCTCGAAGGCCACCTCGTTGGCCCCGCCGTGCTTGGGGCCGCGCAGGGCACCGATGGCCCCGGCGATGGCGGAGTAGAAGTCAGACCCCGTTCCGGCAATGACCCGTGCCGTGAAGGTCGAGGCATTGAACTCGTGCTCGGCATACAGGTTGAGCGAGACATGCATGGCCTTCACCCATTCATCGGGGGGCGTCTGGCCGTGGAGTAGGTGAAGAAAATGACCGCCAATCGAGTCGTCATCCGTCTCGACATCGATCATGCGGCCGTTGTGGCTGTAGTGATACCAGTAGAGCAGCATGCTGCCGAGGCTGGCCATGAGGCGGTCGGCGATGTCGCGCGCGCCCGGTGCGTTGTGGTCGTCCTTCTCGGGCAGTGCGCAGCCCAGGGCCGAGACGGCCGTGCGCATGACATCCATGGGATGCGAGGAGGCGGGCAGGGCCTCCAGGGCGGACATGACCGAGGCTGGAATGCCGCGCAGGGCTTGGAGTTTCTTTTTGTAGCCGGCCAGTTCGGCAGCATTGGGCAGCTGGCCATGCACCAGCAGGTAGGCCACCTCCTCGAACTCGCAGGCGGCGGCCAGGTCGAGGATGTCGTAGCCACGGTAGGCCAGGTCGTTGCCCGTGCGACCCACGGTGCACAGGGCCGTATTCCCGGCGGTCACACCCGAGAGGGCCACAGACTTCTTGGCCTTGGGTGCGTTGGGCATCTCAGCAACGTTCGACATAAGCAACTTATCCTTTCTGATTGAACAGGGCGTCGAGTTTATGCTCGTAATCCCAGTAGCCAATGGCGTCGTAGAGCTCTTGGCGTGTCTGCATGAGGTCGACCACATGCTTCTGTGTGCCATCTCTGCGCACGGCCTCGTAGACGGCCTGCGCTGCCTTGTTCATGGCGCGGAAGGCCGAGAGCGGATAGAGCACGATGGCCACGCCCGCGCCACGTAGTTCCTCCACCGTGAACAAAGGGGTGCTGCCAAACTCGGTGATGTTGGCCAGCACGGGCACCTTCACGGCCGCCACAAACTTTTTGTACATGTCGAGGTCGGTCATGGCCTCCGGGAAGATGGCCGTGGCCCCGGCCTCCACACAGGCGCAGGCCCGGTCGATGGCCGACTGCAGTCCTTCGACGGCCAGCGCATCGGTTCGGGCCATGATCATGAAGTCGGGGTCGTCGCGGGCATCGACTGCGGCCCGCACCCGGTCGACCATCTCATCGAGGCCCACGATCGCCTTGCCGGGCCGATGGCCACAACGTTTGGCGCCCACCTGGTCCTCCAGGTGCACGCCGGCTGCGCCCGCCTTCACCAGCGAGCGAATGGTCCGGCCAATATTAAATGCGGAGGCGCCAAAGCCGGTGTCGATGTCCACCAACAGGGGGAGGTCGCAGACATCGGTGATGCGTCGCACATCGATGAGAACGTCCTCCAGGCCGGTGATGCCCAGGTCGGGCAGGCCCAGTGAACCGGCGGCCACGCCGCCCCCCGACAGATAGATGGCCTCAAAGCCGGCACGCTTGGCCAGCAGGGCATGGTTGGCGTTGATGGCGCCGATGATCTGCAGGGGCTTCTCGGCCGCCATGGCCGCCTGGAGTCGGGCGCCCGCACTGGGCTTGGGTGGGGTGGGCATGAACGGTCTCAGTGGTGGTTTCGTTGAAGGAGATTGGGCACCACTCTATCGTCCGTGCGGCCAACTTGGAATTCGGCATTCCAGGATCAGCCTTCGTGAATGGAGAAGGCTTATTGGGGCCAGGCTTGAGAAGATGCGGGCCATGAGCCTTGCATGGACCTGGCCAGCCTGGCTGCTGGACGTCATCCTTCTCATCACCCTGCTCGAGGGCGTCGCCCTCATGGTCTGGCTGCGCCGCAAGGGCGAAGCACGGCCCGTGCGTGCGGCCTTGCTGCCCTTGGCCCCTGGCCTGCTGCTGCTCACAGCCTTCTGGCTCACTGCGCCTGCTGGCCTGAGCCATGTGGCCATGGGCTGCCTGGCGCTGGCTGGGCTTGCCCACCTGCTCGATCTTCGGGCGCGTCTGCGGTTGTCGGGGCTATTGGCGCCCGCGGTGCCGGCCCTTCAAAAAGAGGAGCAGGTCACGGGCCGCGGGGAGAACGGGCCCGCCTGAACGGGTGCAGATCGAGACCACCCGTTGGGCCTCCGGGTGTTGCAGGCGCAGGCTCCGAAGCCGCAACACCTTCGAGAATCGTTCGGCCACACGCTGGGGCAGCACCGTGATGCCGAGGCCGGCAGAGACCAACTGGGCCAGGGCATCGAAACCCTTGGCCCGCACGCGCACTCGCAGGATCACACCCTCGGCCCGGGCCAGGTCGGCAAGCCATTCGGCAATGGCCCCACCCTCCTGCAGCAGAATCATGTCGTGCTGAAGCAGGGTCGTGGCCGAGAGCGCCTTGGTCTTGCGCCAGGCCGGTGTGTCGGGCACGGTCACGACCAGCTCGTCCTGGTAGTAGCGATCGGCCTGCAGGCCCTGCCGAAAGGACGGGCTCGTGAGAATGCCGATGTCGGCCTGGCCATCGGCCACCAGGCTCTGGATGTCTCGACTCGTCTGCTCGGAGAGGTCGATCTGAACGCCGGGATGCGTCTTCAGGAAGTCGGTGAGGTCTGCGGGCAGGACGGCCGCAATCGAGCTCATGTTGGCCACCACCCGCACGTGGCCGGCTGCGCCATTTTTGAGATCTTGAAGCTCAAGGCCCAGCTGGGCCAGTTCCCGTTCAATGACCCTGGCCCGACGCACCACGCGCTCACCCGCCTCGGTGAGCACGGTGCCGCGGGCCTGACGAACGAGCAAGGCCGTGCCGAGTCGTTCCTCCAGTTCGCGCAGTCGGGTGCTTGCGGCCCCGAGGGCCAGGTGGCACTGCTGTGCGGCCTGTGTGATGGAGCCCGTCTGGGCCACCGCCAAGAGCAGCCGGAGACTTTGAAAGTCGACGCGCAGCAGGTTCATCGAGAGGCCCGTCTGCGAAGGCAGTCGAGGTAGAGCAGGCCATCGGGCGGGGCGCCGTCCACCTGGGAGCGATGCAGCATCTCACCGAGGCATTCCATGGCCTCGTGCATGGCCTCGTGCCGGCTTTGGTGCTGGCGGCTGAGGGCCTCGATGCATTGCCGAACACCCGGTGGCTGATCGATGGCCATTTGCTCCTCGAGCGAGAGGTGCATGGACAGGTGGAGAAAGGGGTTGACCCGGCCGTCCTCCACGTGAAACTCCTGCGCAAGCGCCTCGGCGGGGCTGCTCAGCAGCCCGTGATACTCCGGGTGCTGGACCATCCAGTCGGCGGCCAACTGCGCCATGGGCTCCAGGGGAAGGCCTTCGCAGTGCCGGTGCCAGGTGTTCAGGAAGAACTGGCGCACCTCGTCCTTGGATGGCTGGAAGATCATGGGGAGGGTGGCCAGTCGTCCCGCTCGGGGGCGGGCGTCTTGGGCTTGTATTCGCAGAGGTCAGCAATGCCGCAGTGCCAGCACTCGGGCTTACGGGCCTTGCAGATGTAGCGGCCGTGCAGAATGAGCCAGTGATGGGCGCCCTGCCGATAGCCAGCGGGCACGTGTCGCTCGAGGCCTTTCTCCACGGCCAAGACGGTCTTCCCAACGGCCAGCTTCGTGCGGTTGGACACCCTGAAAATGTGGGTGTCCACGGCGAAGGTCTCCCAGCCGAAGGCGGTGTTGAGCACCACATTGGCCGTCTTGCGGCCCACGCCGGGCAGGCTCTCGAGTGCGGCACGGTCTTCGGGCACCTGGCCCTGGTGGTGGGCCATGAGCAGCCTGCAGGTCTCGATGACATGCTTGGCCTTGGTCCGGTAGAGCCCAATCGATTGAATGAATCGAGTGAGTTCTTTGAGACCGAGTTCGAGCATCGCCTGCGGCGTATTGGCCACGGGGAAGAGGCGGGCGGTGGCCAGGTTGACCGACTTGTCGGTGGCCTGGGCCGAGAGCATCACGGCAATGAGCAGTTCAAACGGGCTGCTGTAGGCCAGTTCCGTCTTGGGGTCGGGGTTGACCTGCGACAGTCGCTCGAAGATGAGCAGCCGTTTGCTCGCATTCATGGTGTGCTCCCGGGCACGGCCTGCCGGCGGCGGGCGGCCTTGGCCAGTGCAGCATCGAGCAGGGCGCGATGGTCTTTTGTGGCCGCCGGGGCGGCATCCAGTCGGGCCTGGCGCCGCTGAAACCGACCGCGTGCACGGTCGGCCTCGGTCGGGCCCCATTGGTCGTCGGGATGACTGTTCATCTCGATGCAGTCGACGGGGCAGGGCGGCAGGCAGAGTTCACAGCCGGTGCAGTCCATTCGCACCACCGTGTGCAGATGCTTGAAGGCGCCCACGATGGCATCCGTGGGGCAGGCATCCAGGCAGAGGGCGCAGCCGATGCAGCGGGTCTCATCAATCAAGGCGCGAAGAATGGGGCCCTCCTCGCCGCAGTCTGGGTCGAGTGGCCGCACGGGTCGACCGGTCAGGTGGGCAAGCTGCACAATGCCAGCCTGACCACCTGGTGGGCATCGGTTGATGTCGGCCTCACCACGTGCAATGGCCTCTGCGTAGGGTCGACAGGCCGGGTAGCCACATCGCTGGCACTGGGTCTGCGGCAGCACTGCGTCGATGGTGTCCGGATCAAGCGCCGCCACGGCCTGGCTCACCAATAGTTCTCGGTCGCAATCTGGCCCGGACGGGTCGATCGGGCAGATACAAAGCCCCTGGCCTGAAGGGCCCGCCGGGTGTCCTTCACCATCTCGGGGTTGCCGCAGAGCATGAGCTTTGAGCGGGCCAGCGTGAGCTCGGTGTCGAGGCTGGCCTCCAGTGCACCAGAGGCAATGAGTGCGGGCAGGCGTTCATTCGGGTAGGCAGTCTTTTCACGGGTGACCACGGGCTGGTAGCGGAGCCGACTGGCCCATTCGCCAAAGACTGGATGCTCGCCGAGGCCTTCGATTTGATCTCGATAGGCGAGCTCCTGTGACGCCCGAACGCTATGAATCAAAAGCAGTCGGTCGAAGGATTCCCAGGCCAAGGGATCGGCGAGGATGGACAAGAAAGGCGCCAGTCCTGTGCCCGAGGCCAGCATCCAGAGGTCGCCCTCCAGTGGAAAGCGATCGAGTGTGAGAAAGCCATGGTTCTGGAGTTCCATCCAGATGGTGTGACCCGGCTCGAGCGTGCACAGGCGAGATGTGAATGCACCGTCGGGTACGACGATGGAGTAGTACTCCAGGTATTCGTCGTAGGGGCCTGAGACCAAGGAGTAGGCCCGCCAGATGCTCGGCGCCTCGTCAGCCTTCTCGGCCTTGATGCCCAGCCGGGCAAACTGGCCAGGAGAGAACCGAAAGCCAGCTGGCCGCGTTGTGCGGAAGGAGAACAGGTGGTCGGTCCAACGGTGGACCCACGTGACCTCGACTTCCTGGGTCTTGTCCGACAAGCGGTCAACGCTCCAAGAGGTGTCTCTTGTCCTTCACGTTAACCCAGTCGTCGGCATCGGCCGGATGAGGTTCGAGCCGAGTGATGCTGGGCCAGTTCTTGGCCAGGTCGGCATTGATGGCGATGAAGTCGCGCTGATCGTCGGGCACGTCTTCCTCGGCGAAGATGGCATTCACAGGGCACTCGGGGATGCAGACGGCGCAGTCGATGCACTCGTCTGGGTCGATGACCAAGAAGTTCGGGCCTTTGCGAAAGCAGTCGACGGGGCAGACGTCTACACAATCAGTGAAGCGGCATTTGATGCAGGATTCTGTGACGACGTGTGTCATGGCGATGTGATGTGTCCGAAAGGCATTATTCTAGACAGGATCGTCGTCCACGTTGCCCTGGAATAGCCATGCCCCTCATGAACAGTCGAGAAAAGGTTCTCAACCGCGTACGCGCCTCGCTGGGCCGATCTGGGCCTGCCTCTGAGCGCGAGCGTGAGCGAGCCCAAGCCTATATGAGCGAACACCTGGTGGGCCCACAGCCCGCCCCAGGGCTCGACCTGGTGGCCAGTTTTGAGCAGCAGTCTAGGCGGCTGTCGGCCACGGTCGACCGCGTGTCCTCCCTCGCCGATGTGCCGCGTGCAGTGGCCGCCTACCTGGCCCGAGAGGGCCTGGGCCGGGAGGCCGTCTGCTGGCCTGCCTATGCCGGGCTCGACTGGTCGAGTGCGGGCTTGGCGGTGGCTGGCCGCGCGCCGAGCCGAGACATGAAGAGCCAAGACCTCGTGGGCATCACAGGCTGCTTTGCGGCCGTGGCCGAGACTGGCACCCTGGCCATGGTCTCTGGCCCTGACAGCCCCGCCTCCATGAACCTTCTGCCCGAGACCCACATTGCCGTGGTGCCCACCGATCGAATCGTGGCCTTCATGGAAGATGTCTTCCGAATGCTGCGCAAGGAGCGTGGCGGAATGCCACGGGCCCTCAATTTCATCTCAGGCCCGTCTCGCACGGCCGACATTGAGCAGACCATCGTTCTCGGGGCCCACGGGCCCTATCGTGTACACCTTCTCTTAATGGAATCGGATCCCTCATGAGCAAACCTCGCCTGCTGATCACCCGACGCATCTACCCCGAGGTGCTCGACATGCTCACGCCGCATTTCGAGGTCAGCCACAATCAAGAGACGGACACCCTCTGGTCGAAGGACGAGCTCACGGCCAAGATCCCGTCGGCCGACTACCTCTTCTGCACAGTCGTGGACAAGGTCGACGCCGATGTCATCGCAGCCGCGCCAGCTCTCAAGCTCATTGCCACCGGTGCCGTGGGCTTTAACAATATCGATGTGGTGGCCTGTCAGGCCCGGGGCATTCGCGTATCGAACACGCCCGATGTGCTCACCGAGACCACGGCCGACTTTGCCTGGGCCCTGCTCATGGCCACGGCCCGCAGGCTCTCAGAATCCGAGCGGTATGTTCGCGCGGGCCAGTGGTCGGGCTGGGCCTTCGATCAGTTCACCGGTGTGGATGTGCATGGGGCCAGTCTGGGCATCATGGGCATGGGCCGCATTGGGGGAGCCATTGCTCGCCGAGCCAAAGGCTTTGGCATGACCGTGCGCTACCACAACCGAAAGCCCTCGGATCAGGCCGACGGCGCCATCTATGTCAGCAAGGAAGAACTCCTTGGCCAGTCCGACTTCGTCGTGCTGGTGGTGCCCTACTCGCAGGCCACCCATCACCTGATCGGCGCGGCAGACCTGGCCCAAATGAAGCCCTCAGCCTGCCTGATCAACATTGCCAGGGGCGGTGTGGTGGACGATCAGGCCCTGCTCGCTGCCCTGCGAGCGGGCCAGATCCGCGCCGCCGGCCTCGATGTCTTTGAGAACGAGCCCAGGCTCGACCCTGGATTCCTCAGCCTCGACAACGTGGTGCTGACCCCGCACATCGCCAGTTCATCGCGTGCGACCCGCGGCCGGATGATGGGCCTGGCAGCCGAGAACCTGCTGGCCCATCTGGCCGGACGCAGTCTGCCCACGGCGGTGGCCTGAGCCCAGCACCCCCGGTTGGGGTGCCGCCACCCCCTTATTTCTGCTAACATTGGCGGTTCTTTGCTGCACTGGCTGGCGCTTCTAGGCATCACGCAAGAGAAGCGCCTTTGTCCGGGCAGCCTTTGTCCAAAAAGAGAGAAAGGGTTTACCCATGCGCCATTACGAAGTGGTGTTTGTTGTCCATCCCGATCAGAGCGAGCAGGTGCCCGCCATGATCGAGCGCTACACCGGTCTGGTCACGGCCCAAGGCGGCAAGCTGCACCGGCTGGAAGATTGGGGCCGTCGTCAGTTGGCCTATCCCATTGAGAAGGTTGCCAAGGCTCATTACGTGCTCATGAACATCGAGTGCGGCCAGGCTGAGCTCGAGGAACTCGAGAACGCCTTCCGTTTCAACGATGCCGTTCTTCGCCACCTGGTGGTCAAGATGAAGCACGCCGAGACGGGTCCGTCGCCCATGCTCAAAGTGATCCAGCGCGAAGAATCCCGCAAGGCCGCAGCCGAACCTGCGCCCGCGGCCTGATTCTCAGCGAGCCTTTCACCGAGCAAGCAATCGAGGGTCCACCCGCCGAGAACATGACGTCGAACCAGCTGTCTCTGACGGCCGACGTGCTCTCTGTGGGCCCCCTGCGAACCAATCCGACCGGACAACCGAGCGTGGAACTACAACTCTGGCATGCATCTGAGGTCACTGAGGGTGGAAGCACCCGTCAGCTGTCCTTTCCCCTCATGGCCAAGGCCGTGGGTGAAGCCGCATCTGCGCTCGCCCGGCTCTCGGCCCAGAGCCGCATCCATTGCAAGGGCTTTGTCGCCCCCCGGTTCGCGGCGCGTCATCCCGACAGTGCACTCGCCCAGCGGCCCGGCGGACTCATTTTTCACATCACCAGTTTTCAAACGGAGAAACCATAATGGCTTTCGGAAAGAAACCCTTCGACAAGAAGCGCCCCAAGCGCAATGCCCAGTCTGCCCTCTTCAAGCGCAAGCGTGTCTGCCGATTCACGGCCGACAAGGTGGAGCAGATCGACTACAAAGACATCGATACGCTGCGTGACTTCGTCACCGAGACCGGAAAGATCATCCCGGCCCGCATCACCGGCACCGAGGCGCGCTATCAGCGCCAGCTCACGACCGCCATCAAGCGCGCACGCTTTCTCGCGCTGCTGGCCTTCACCGACAACCATTGATCCAGGGGTCTCCTATGCAGGTCATTCTTCTCGAAAAAATTTCCAACCTGGGCCTCCTGGGTGAAGTGGTGCGTGTGAAAGATGGCTACGCCCGCAATTTTCTGATCCCCCAGGGCATGGCCCGTCGCGCCACCCAGTCGGCCGTGGCCGAGTTCGAAGCCCGCCGCGCAGAGCTCGAGCGCGCAGCCGCGGAGAAACTCGCTGCAGCCCAGACCGTGGCCCAGCGCCTTGAAGGCCTGGTGGTTGAGATTCGCCAGAAGGCGGGTGTGGATGGCCGCCTTTTTGGCTCGGTCACCAACTTCGACATTTCTGAGGCCGTCACGGCCATGGGCCATGCAGTCCACAAGTCGCAGGTGCGTCTGCCAGACGGCCCGCTCAAGATGGTGGGCGACCATTCTGTTCAGGTGGCACCTCACACCGACGCCGTGGCCACGCTCACCATTCGAGTCATCGGCGAGGCCGTTTAAGCGGCCTGCCCGGGCGGTCTTCGGCCATGTCAGATGATCAGACGGCCGCCCTGCGGCTCCCGCCACAGTCTGTGGAGGCGGAGGCCGCGGTTCTTGGTGGCCTGCTGCTCGACAACACCGCCTGGGATCGCATCGGCGATCTCCTTCGTGACACCGATTTTTACCGTGCCGACCATCGGCTGATCTACGCGGCCATCAGCCGGCTCGTCGAGCAGGCTCGGCCTGCGGATGCGGTCACGGTCTACGAGCACCTGCAGTCCATCGGCAAGGCCGAGGATGCCGGTGGGCTCTCCTACATCAACTCGCTGGCCCAGGAGACACCCTCGGCCTCGAATATTCGACGCTATGCGGAGATTGTTCGAGACCGGTCCATCCTGCGGCGGCTTGTGAGCGTGAGCGACACCATCGCCACCACGGCGCTTAACCCGGCTGGGAAGGAAACCCGGCAGATCCTCGATGAGGCCGAGACGATGATTTTTCGGATCGGAGAGGAGGGCGCCCGAGGCCAGCATGAGGCCCAGCGCTTCGATGAACTCGTCAAGAGCGTGGTCAAGCGGATCGACGAGCTCGCCAGTCATCCGAACCCCTCCGATGTGACGGGTGTGCCCTCAGGCTTTGTCGACCTCGACCAGAAAACGGCGGGCATGCATGGCGGAGACCTCATCATCGTGGCGGGGCGCCCGAGCATGGGAAAGACGTCCTTCGCACTGAACTTGGCCGAGCATGTGGCCATCGACCAAGGCCTGCCGATTGCCGTCTTCAGTATGGAGATGGGCGCTGAGCAGCTGGTGTTGCGCATGCTCTGCTCGGTCGGGCGCATTGATGCCCAGCGGCTGCGAACCGGTCGGCTTCAGGAGGACGACTGGGATCGTCTCACCCATGCGGTCAAGCGGCTGCAAGGTGTGCAGGCCTACATTGATGAAACCCCGGCCCTCAACCCCCTCGAGCTTCGGTCGCGTGCGCGTCGCATGGCCCGCATGGCGGGTGGCCTCAAGCTGATTGTGGTGGACTATATCCAGCTCATGAGCGGCTCGAGCGCGGGCTCTGAGAATCGCACCACCGAAATTTCCGAGATCACTCGCTCCTTAAAGAGCCTGGCCAAGGAGCTCAACTGCCCCGTCATCGCGCTCTCGCAGCTCAACCGAACCGTGGAGCAGCGCACCGACAAGCGTCCTGTGATGAGCGACCTGCGAGAGAGCGGCGCCATCGAGCAAGATGCGGACGTCATCCTTTTCATCTACCGCGATGAGGTCTACCGGCCAGATTCCCCCGACAAGGGCGTGGCCGAGATCATCATCGGCAAGCAACGAAACGGCCCGATCGGCACGGTGCGCCTCACCTTCCTGGGCCAGTTCACGAAGTTCGACAACCACGCGCCACCCGCACCAACGGGCTATGGCGGCGGGTATTGACCCACCTTTCATTCACCTCCTGTTCCCCATGAAGAAGCCCCCCGTTGTTCCCGCGGTCTCACTGCCGATTCTGAATTCCGCTGAGCGGTTTCCCGTGCGCCGCGTCTACTGCGTGGGCCGCAATTACGCCGACCATGCCAAGGAGATGGGCGACACGGGCCGCGAGCCTCCGTTTTTTTTCATCAAGCCGCCCGACACCCTCTTCGAATGTCCGCCGAATGCCCTGATCGACTGGCCTTATCCCTCGCTCACCGACGACCTGCACCATGAGGTGGAGCTGGTGGTGGCCCTGCATACGGGGGGCAGCAGCCTGTCGGTTCAGGCGGCGCGTGCAGCCATCTGGGGTTATGGCCTGGGCCTGGACATGACCCGCCGAGACCGCCAGGCCGAGATGAAGAAGCAGGCCAAGCCATGGGAGATTGGAAAGTCCTTCGACCATGCGTCTCCGATGGGCCCTCTGATCGCAGCCGAGGCGCTTGGTGGCCTGGTAACCCAGGGCGCCATCTCGCTGGCCGTCAATGGCGAGACACGCCAGTCCGGCGATCTGAGTCAGATGATCTGGAACATTGAGGAGATGATCTGCAAGATCTCAGAGGCCTGGACCTTGGCCCCCGGCGACATCATCTTCACCGGCACACCCGCGGGCGTGGGCCCTGTGGTGCGTGGTGATGAGATTCGTGCGAAGGCCGAGGGCCTGCCCGACTTGGTCTTGCGGCTGGTCTAGCCTCGAGCAGCGGGCGAGGCCCGACCGCACCACTCACTCCAAGAACCTGGGTAGAGTGCGCTACCCGCAAGGCCTGCAGCCTCCATGGCCAGCAGGTTGTGGCAGGCCGAAATACCGGATCCACAGCTGTGCACCACCGAGGTGGAGTCTGCCTCGCCGAGCATGGCGGTGAACTCATCGCGCAAGGCCGACGGCGCCTTGAAACGGCCCTGTTCATCGAGGTTGTGCAGGTAAGGGCGATTGATGGCCCCGGGAATGTGGCCGGCCACTGGGTCGATGGGCTCGACCTCACCACGGAAACGCTCGGCCGCACGGGCATCGACGAGCACGGCGATGTCTGGATTCGATGCTGCGGCCACCCAGGCCTCGACCATCTCAAGATTCCATCGGGGACACAGGCTCGGCCGAACCGACATCTTCCCCGCCTTCGATGCCTTGAACTCGTCTGCCTTGAGCGGGCCACCGGAGTCGACCCATGCCTTAAGGCCCCCATCGAGCACGGCCACCTTGAGGTGACCAATCCAGCGGGTCAGCCACCAGAAGCGTGATGCAAAGAGCCCGCCCTGGTCGTCGTAGGCCACGAGCAGGGTGTCTTCGGTTGCACCCAGCTCTGCCAAACGTTGGGCGAAGGCCTCGGGCTGTGGGAGTGGATGCCGGCCGCCATTGCCTGGGCTTGGATCCCCACTGAGTTCTTCATCGACTAAAAGGAACGCGGCCCCGGGCAGGTGGCCTTTGGCGTAGGCCATGATGCCGGCGGTCGGGTCATTCAGGCTGTGCCGCACATCGATGAGCAGCAGGGGCCCTTCATGGCCCACGACTTCTGGACAGGTGATGATGGGGTTCATCGGCCCTGGGCGAGCGCCTCGCCCATTCGGCGGCGCATGTATTCGTGAAAGTGCAGCATGCCGTCTTCCATGGGGGAGTGATAGGGTCCCACCTCGTTGCGGCCTGCCTTCATGAGGGCCCGACGGCCGCGGTCCATTCGAATGGCGATCTCATCGTCTTCGACAACCGTCTCGTTGTAGGCAGCCTGTTGAGCCTCCATGTACGAGGGCTCGAAGTGGAAGATGTCCTCGGGGTAATAGAACTCCACCACGTTCACTGTCTCTTGTGGCGAGACCGGATGCAGGTGGCTCACCACCAGCACCTTCGGATACCACTCGACCATGATGTTGGGATAGATCGTCATCCAGATGGCGCCGAACTCTGGCAGTCGGCCGTCATGCATCCGGAGCACCTCATCGTGCCAGCGCTTGTAGACCGGGGTGGCTGCATCGGTGAGCGGTGTGATGCCTACGGCCTGGATGTTGTAGTTCTCGCCGAAGTGCCAGCGCAGCCAGTTGCAGTCGACGAACTGGCCGAGGCCCGGATGGAATGGCACCACATGGTAGTCATCCATGTAGACCTCGATGAAGCTCTTCCAGTTGTAGGGGCACTGATGGGACTGGCTCTTGGCAAAGACATAGCCCTCGAAGTTCAGATGGCTGAAAAACGGAACCGTCTTGAGTTCATCCAGCAGGCTGGCATGGCCCTCAAAGAGCAGGCCATTCCACTCGGTGAGCGTTTGGCGCCGGAGGTGGCGGCAAGGGTCTTGCTCAAAATGGGGCGCGCCGAGGAGTTGGCCTTGGAGGTCGTATGTCCAACGGTGCAGGGGACAGACAATCGACTCCGCCTGGCCACGGCCCTCGAGCATGATGGCCTGGCGGTGCCGGCAGATGTTCGAGAGCAGCTCGATGCGGTCGCCCTGGTTCACCAGAACGCGGCCGTGGTCTTCATGGGCGAGCGTATGGAAGTGGCCTTGATCGGGCACCATCAGCTGGTGGCCAACATAGCCGGGGCCCGCTGCGAAGCAGGCCTGGCGCTCTTGGGCAAGAAGCGCCTCGTCAAAGTAAGCCCAAACTGGCAGCTGTGCAGCCGAAGGTTCGAGCCTCGAAAAGGTTCCGACGTCTGACATCAGATCCCCCCTCTTTAGCCAAGGAAAGCCGCCCAGTATAGCCGCAATCGGCATCGGGTCCAGTCCGAAGACCGGCTGTCCTCCCTTAGAATCTCGAGATGCCCAAGTCAAGCCCATCGAGCCCCACAACGCCATCGGCGCATCCCGACATCGAGGCGATGCGTTTCGAGGACGTGCTCGCCGGCATGGAGCAGATCGCTGCCCAATTGGAGTCTGGTGAGCTCGACCTGGCCGAGGCCCTTGCGGCCTATGGCCGAGGTGCTGCCCTGCTCAAGCGCGCACAGTCCCTGCTCGATGAGGCGGCGCAGACCATTGAGCTCATCGACAGCCAGGGCAGCCACTCTGTGGTGAGCCGCGACCAGTTGGAGTCCTCCTGACCGTGATGGCCGCGACCGAGACGGCACTAGGCCTGCCGCTGGCCTGGCGCCAAGGGCTCGAAGCGCGGCTGTCGGATGCCCTGCGTCCCCGCTGCCATGCAGGTGCGGCCAAGCCTGACGCAGCCCTGGAGCGACTCTGGGATGCCATGCGTCATGGCGTGCTCAATGGCGGAAAACGTGCCCGGGGATTGATGGTCATGGCGGCGGCCCAGGCCACCGGCGCAGACCCAACGGGGCCAGCAGCACTCGATGTCGCCGCAGCCATTGAGTGCATTCACGCCTTTTCATTGGTGCACGACGACATGCCCTGCATGGACGACGACGACCTTCGCCGCGGACAGCCCACGGTGCACATTGCCTACGATGAGCCCACGGCCTTGCTCGTCGGCGATGCCCTGCAGACCCTCGGATTTGAGCTCTTGTCTCGGGCGCCCGTTGCGTCCGACCGACTGGTTCAGATTCTGCAGGTGGCCACCCGGGCCACAGGGGCCCTTGGCATGGCCGGGGGCCAGGCCATCGACATTGCGGTCGTGGGCCAGTCGCTCGACCAGGGAAGTCTCGAGGCCATGCATGCGCTCAAGACAGGTGCACTCATTCGTGCTGCGGCCATCATGGGTGGCCTCATCGGGCCGAGGGCCAGTGCCCCAGGCTGTATTGAAGCCCTCGATGCCTATGCACGAGACCTCGGATTGGCCTTCCAGGTGATCGACGATGTGCTCGATGCCGAGGCCGATTCACATACCCTCGGAAAGACCGCCGGAAAAGACGCTGCCCAGGGCAAGCCCACCTTTGTGCGACTCTTGGGCGTGGCCGAGAGCCGTGCCCATGCACAGCGCCTGCATCGGTCTGCGGTGGCGGCACTCAGGCCACTGGGCCATCGGGCCGATGCCCTCTCTGAATTGGCCCATGCGTTGACGCAGCGCGCGTACTAGTTCATCTTAGGCCCTCATGACATTACTTCACGCCATCGACAGCCCCGATCAGCTTCGCATGCTGTCCCGTCGTCAGCTCAAGGAGGTCTCCGACGAGCTTCGCACCTACCTGTTGGAGTCGGTTGCACAGACGGGTGGCCATTTGTCTTCCAACCTCGGCACGGTCGAGCTGACGGTGGCCATTCACCACGTCTTTCACACGCCGTTCGATCGACTGGTCTGGGATGTCGGCCACCAGAGCTATCCGCACAAGATTCTCACCGGGCGTCGCGACCAGATGTCCGGCCTTCGTCAGTTTGGTGGCATCTCAGGATTTCCGCGTCGGGCCGAGAGCGAGTACGACCACTTCGGCACGGCCCACTCCTCCACCTCGATCTCTGCTGCACTGGGCATGGCCCTGGCCACGCGCCAGAAGGGCGAGCACCAGGGGCCGCACCGTCGTCGTCATGTGGCGGTCATTGGAGATGGCGCCATCTCCGCAGGCATGGCCTATGAGGCCATGAACAACGCCGGTATTCACAAGGACATCGACCTCCTGGTCATCCTCAATGACAACGAGATGTCGATCTCACCGCCCGTGGGGGCCATGAGCAATTACCTGGCCCGCCTCATGACGGGCCGCTTCTATTCAGCAGCGCGCGAACTGGGCAAGCAGGTGCTTGGTGTGGTGCCACCCGTGCTCGAGATCGCCCGCAAGCTCGAGGGTGGGGCCAAGGGCTTTGTCACGCCTTCCACCCTCTTTGAAGAGTTTGGCTTCAATTACTTCGGCCCCATCGACGGCCACGACCTCGATGCACTGGTGCCAGCCTTGCAGAATCTGCGCGAGTTGAAGGGGCCTCAGTTTCTGCATGTGGTCACAAAAAAGGGCCATGGCTACCAGCGGGCCGAGGACGACCCCATCCTCTATCACGGCCCGGGCAAGTTCGACCCAGAGAAGGGCATCCAGCCCGCCACCGCGCCAGCCAAGCCCACCTATTCGGCGGTCTTTGGCCAGTGGTGCTGTGATGCCGCTGCAGCCGATCCGAAGCTGGTGGTGGTCACGCCCGCCATGCGTGAGGGCTCTGGCCTGGTGGGCTATTCGCAGAAGTTTCCCGATCGCTACCACGATGTGGCCATCGCGGAGCAGCACGCGGTCACGGTGGCCGCAGGCCTTGCATGTGAGGGGCTGCGGCCAGTGGTGGCCATCTATTCCACCTTCCTGCAGCGCGGCTACGACCAGCTCATTCATGATGTGGCCCTGCAGAACCTGCCGGTGGTCTTTGCCATCGACCGGGCGGGCCTGGTGGGGGCCGACGGCGCCACCCATGCCGGCGCCTACGACATTGCCTTCCTTCGTTGTATTCCCAACATGGTCATCATGGCCCCCAAGGATGAGCCCGAGTGCAGGGCCATGCTGAGCACGGGCCTGTCCATCGATGGCCCCTCGGCCGTGCGGTACCCGCGTGGGGCTGGCCCTGGTGAGCCCGCGGGCGAGAGCCTGGCACCCATTCCGTTGGGCCAGGCTGAATGGCTTCGCCGCTCCGGCGTTGGCAGCAAGGCCCCAGCGGCCCGTGTGGCCCTGCTCGCCTTTGGCAGCATGGTCACGCCCGCGCGTCTGGCTGCTGAGCGACTCGATGCCAGCCTCATCAACATGCGCTTCATCAAGCCGCTCGACATGGAGGCCATTGAAGAGGCCGCCAAGACACACGACCTGCTGGTCACGATCGAAGAGCATGCCGTGATGGCGGGTGCGGGCTCGGCCTGTGCAGAGGCCCTTGTGGCCTTGGGCGATCGCATTCCAATGGTGCCCATCTTCCACCTGGGCCTGCCCGACCGGTTCATCGACCACGGCGACCATGGCAAACTCTTGGCCCTGGAGGGGCTGGATGCCGAGGGCATCGTGGCCTCGGTTCGTCAACGCATCGCCATGTTGTCACTCTCATCACCCCTGTCCCTGGTCTCATGAACAATCCACTCGACTCTGCTGGCCTCATGCGTGAGATGCCAGATGTGCAAGGCACGGCCGATGTCCGCAATCTGCCCATTCAACGGGTGGGCATTCGAAAGATTCGCTACCCCGTGCTCATCGAGACGGCGACT
>JBEARM010000004.1:0-30482 GCA_041163175.1 Pseudomonadota bacterium
GCTACGGCAGCCTTCGCGAGAAGGGCATTCTGGTGCTCAACGATGAGGTCACCAAGATCGACCCGGTCAAGCAGACCGTCTCGATGCGCAAGATTGCAGACATGAAGTACGACCGTCTTGTGGTCTCGCCCGGCATCGATTTTAATTTCGGCGCCATTCGAGGCCTCGATCCCGAGGCTCAGAAGGTGGTGCTCCACTCCTGGAAGGCCGGCGCCCAGACCATTGCCCTGCGGGCCCAGCTCGAGGCCATGCCCAACGGCGGCGTCTACGTGCTCAGCATTCCCAAGGCCCCGTATCGCTGCCCCCCGGGCCCTTACGAGCGCGCCTCCCAGA
The DNA here is from genome assembly GCA_041163175.1 of Pseudomonadota bacterium. Taxonomy (GTDB): domain Bacteria; phylum Pseudomonadota; class Gammaproteobacteria; order Burkholderiales; family Burkholderiaceae_A; genus Hahnella. Next base: position 334 of record JBEARM010000004.1, read on the forward strand.
TCGCCAACTACTTCAAGCGCGAGAAGCCCAAGAGCAAGGTGCTGGTGCTCGATGCCAACCCCGACATCACCTCCAAGAAGGGGCTGTTTCGGAAGGTCTGGCAGGAGCAGTACGCGGGCATCATCACCTACACGCCGAACATGGTGGTCAATGAGCTCGACCTCAAGGGCAAGACCCTCATCACCGAGGTCGGCGACAAGGTCAAGGGCGATGTGCTGAATGTGGTGCCGCCCAACCAGGCGGGCCAAATTGCCAAAGATGCGGGCCTCGTCAACATGAACAACCTCTGGTGTGGTGTGGACTGGCTCACCACCGAGTCCACCGCCCACAAGAACATCCATGTGCTGGGCGACGCCACCTTCTCAGCGCCGGGCATGCCCAAGTCAGGCCACATGGCCAACCAGCATGGCAAGGCGGCTGCGGCAGCGATCGTAGAAATCATGAACGGCCGCACCCCGGTGCCGGTCACCATGGCCAACACCTGCTACAGCTTTGTGGACCAGACCAACGTCGTTCATGTGGCAAGCGTGCACCAGTACGACCCCGCCACCAAGACCATGCAGCCGGTCAAGGGTGCGGGTGGGCTGTCCACGGCGCCCACAGAACTCGAAGGCAAGTACGCCTACAACTGGGCTCGAAACATCTGGGCCGACATGCTGACCTAAACGGTGTTCGGGCGGAGCGGCCTCAGGCCGCCCGCCCTGTGGCTTTCGGGCATGATTGGGGTTTCCTGATCATGCCCTTTTCTTTTGCCCAAGACTTCTGTTCATGAACGCCCTTGAATCCCTCCGGCAAGTCACCACCATCGTGGCGGACACGGGCAGCCTTGCGCGAATCCGTGAGGTGCAGCCGCAGGATGCCACCACCAATCCCAGCCTTATCTTGAAGGCCATGTCCGAACCCGAGGGCCGAGCCCTCGCCAATGCGGTACAGGCCGGATTGCCGCAGGCCTCTGCTGATGCGCGTCTTGAGGCCCTGGTGGTGGCCTTTGGCCTGGCCATCCTCAAGCTCATCCCAGGACGTGTCTCCTCCGAGGTCGATGCCCGTCTGGCCTTCGATGTGGAGGCCACGGTGGCCCAGGCCATGTCCATGGCCGAGTCCTACGACCATGCGGGCGTGCCGTTGTCCCGGGTGCTGATCAAGCTGCCGGCCACCTGGGAGGGCATCCGTGCGGCAGAGAAGCTCTCGCTGCGTGGCGTGGCCTGCAACATGACACTCATCTTCTCCATGGCCCAGGCCAGTGCCTGCGCCGATGCGGGTGTGCAGCTCATCTCACCCTTCGTGGGTCGCATCAGCGACTGGTTCAAGCAGCGTGGGGAGACCTGGGCCCGTGCAGAGGACGACCCCGGCGTTCGCTTCGTTCGGGCGGTCTTCGAGGACTACAAGTCCCGCGGTGTGTCCACCGAGATCATGGGTGCGAGCTTTCGGTCGGTGGAGCAGGTGATGGCCCTGGCGGGCTGCGACCTGCTCACCGTCAGCCCAGACCTGCTGGATCAGCTCGCCCAGCGCCCCGCCATGACCGGCCCCACACCGCTTCAGGCCGATACCAGCCCGGAGGCCCAGGGCCGTGCCCTGGCGGCGCCTTGGCGCTACCTGCACGAGTCGGCCTTTCGTTATCAATTGAACGATGATGCGATGGCCTCGGAGAAACTCGCCGAGGGCATTCGCCTCTTTGCCCGCGATGGGGCCCAACTGCTGGCCTTGCTGGCCAGCACCACCAAGGAGTAAGGCATGAGCAAGGCCTATGTGATTGGTCACCTACAGATTCACAACCCCGAGGGCTACAAGGCCTACAGCACCCAAGTGCCGCCCACCCTCACGCCCTTTGGGGGCCGGTTCATTGTTCGGGGTGGTGATGTGGTGGTCTTTGATGGCGAGCCACTGGGCCCACGCAATGTGGTCATCGAGTTTCCGAGCATGCAGGCCGCCCAGGACTGGTATCACTCCGAGGCCTACCAGGCCATCGTGCAGGGCCGTATACAGAATGCCAATGGCTACCTGATGGTCGTTGCAGGGTATGAGGCCTAGCAGCCTCAAGGGCCGGCACCTGGTGCTTGGCATCAGTGGCGGCATTGCGGCCTACAAGAGCTGCGACCTGGTGCGTCGCCTGCTTGAGCGAGGGGCCAGTGTGCAGGTCGTCATGACGGAGGCCGCCACTCGTTTTGTCTCGCCGCTGACCTTCTCGGCCTTGTCGGGCCGGCCCGTCATGCAGGACCCATGGGGCGGCGTGGAGAATCAGATGCCGCACATCGCGCTCAGCCGCGAGTCCGACGGCATCTTGGTGGCACCTGCTTCGGCCGACTTCATCTCGCGCATTGCGCTGGGGCAGACCCAAGACCTTCTCGCCAGCCTATGCCTGGCCCGTGATGTGCCGCTCTGGGTGGCACCTGCCATGAACCGCCAGATGTGGTCCAACCCGGCCACGCAGGAGAATGTGGCCCGCCTCAAGGCCCATGGCGTGGGCATTTGGGGGCCGGCCGCAGGCGAGCAGGCCTGCGGTGAGGTGGGTGATGGCCGCATGCTCGAGCCACTCGACCTCGTGGCCTGTCTCGAGGCCGCATTCGATGGTGAGGCTCCCGGCGTGGGCATCCCCTTGCGCGGCCTCTTGGCTGGCCGAAAGGTGGTGGTCACCGCGGGACCAACCCAAGAGCCCATCGATCCCATTCGTGTGATCACCAATCGGTCCTCTGGCCAAATGGGATTCGAGATCGCGCGCGCCTGCGCCATGGCGGGTGCCTCGGTCACGCTGGTGGCGGGGCCCGTCTCTCAGCCCACACCCGATGGTGTGGAACGGGTGAATGTCCAAACCGCGCTCGAGATGCAGGCTGCGGTGGATGCCGCCTTGGTCTCGGCAGGGCCATCCGACCTCTTCTGGGCCGTGGCGGCCGTGGCCGACTGGCGTCCCGACCAGACGGCGTCCGAGAAGCTCAAGAAGGACGCTGGTGCGGGCCTCGAAGGCCTGCGCTGGACAGAGAACCCCGACATCCTCGCGGCTGTGGCCCATCGGCCTGCGGCTCAGCGTCCCTTCTGCATTGGCTTTGCAGCCGAAACAGGCGACGAGACTGCGCTGTTGCCGAAGCTTTCGCAGAAGTTTTCCCGCAAGGGTGTCGACCTGCTGGTGGGCAACATCGGCCCAGCCGTGGTGGGGCAGGCCCAGGCAGCCCTCACACTCTTCGATGGTGAACAGGCCCTGCCACTGGCCCTGGCAGACAAATCAGAACAGGCGGCTGCCTTGGTGTTGCAGGTGGCCCAGCGTCTTCGAGTGCGGGAGCACATTGCATGATCAAGGTGGCTGTGAAGGCTTTGGACCCTCGGGTCTCCGCGGAGGCACCGACATACGCCACCGCTGGGTCTGCTGGCCTGGATCTACGCGCAGCCATCGAGGCACCCCTGCGCCTTGCACCCGGCGGGGTGAGCCTCGTTTCCACCGGCTTGTCGATGTTCATTGCAGACCCGGGCTACGCTGCACTCATCCTGCCGCGCAGTGGCCTGGGCCATCGGCATGGCATCGTGCTCGGAAATCTTGTGGGCCTCATCGACTCCGACTACCAAGGACCGCTCATGGTCTCGCTCTGGAACCGAGGCACCGAGCCCTTCGAGATCCAGCCCATGGATCGCATTGCCCAGCTCATGATCGTGCCGGTGCAGCAGGCTCAGTTTGAGTGGGTCGATTCCTTCGAGAAGACCGACCGCGGCGACGGCGGCTTCGGCAGCACCGGGCGCGGCTAGCGCACCCTCAGGTGCGGTCGGTGCGTGGCGGCCTGGATCGCTTCACGCGTCGCAGTTCATCGAGGATGAAGAGGCCAGCACCCAGCACAATCACTGAGTCTGCAAGGTTGAAGGCCGGCCAATGCCAGCCGGCTGCATGCAGGTCTACGAAGTCCACCACGGCGCCGATGGTCACCCGATCAATCAAGTTTCCGAGCGCACCGCCAATCACCAAGGCCGAGGCAAAGGCAAAGAGGCGCTGCTCCGGCGCCCGCCAGACCAGCACACCCAGCACCCCCGAAACCGCCAGGGCAAGGCCTGAGAAGAACCAGCGCTGCCAGCCACCAGCATCTGATAGAAAACTAAAGGCCGCGCCCGTGTTGTAGACATGCACCAGGTTCAAGTTCGCGGCAATGGGCCAGATCTCGCCCGGGGCGAGCAGCTGCATGACCATGAGCTTGCTGAGCTGATCCAGGCTGATGAGCAACAGGCTCAGCATGAAAAAAGGCAGGGCCTTGTTGGCCTGCGACCTAGGCCGCATGACGGGTCTCGCCAGGCTCACTCAGGTTGGAGATGCAGCGTCCACACAGGTCGGGGTGGGCGGGATCTTGGCCCACGTCTGCGCGAAGGTGCCAGCAACGGCCGCACTTGGGCAGGGCCAGGGGCTTGGCCTGCGCCTCGGTCTCGCCCTGGGGAACTTCGCGCACATGCACCTCCGAGGTGATCATCACAAAGCGGAGGTCTTCGCCCAGGGAGCGCAGCGCCTGGGCTGTCTCGCCGCTGGCCTGAAGGGTGAGGCTCGCCTGAAGGGATGAGCCCACCTCGCCCGCCTCTCGCGCCTTCTCGATGGCCTTCATGGCCACGGCCCTGGCCTCACGAATGCGCGCCCATTTCTGTCGGAGCAACTCGGCATCGGCTGAGCGCGGAATGTCTGCGGCCTTCTGGGCAAAGATGGTCTCGGCCGATTCGCCACGGTGGAGCAGCCAGGCCTCATGGGCCGTGAACGATAGGGCCGGTGACAAGAGCCGAATGAGCGACTCGGTGATGTGCCAGATGGCGGTCTGTGCCGAGCGCCGCGGCTGTCCTGTGGCATGGCTCGTGTAGAGCCGGTCCTTCAAGATGTCGAGGTAGAAGGCACCGAGGTCTTCTGAGCAGAAGGCCGTGAGCCGGGCCATGGCTGGGTGAAAGGCATAGGCCTCGTAATGGCGCATGACTTCATCTTGCATGCTGGCCGTGAGCGCCAGGGCATAGCGGTCGATCTCCAGGCAGTCGGCCGGGGCGAGGGCATCTGCCTGAGGATCGAAGTCGGTCAGGTTGGCGAGCAGGAAGGTCAGTGTGTTTCGAATGCGTCGGTAGGACTCGACCACCCGCTTGAGAATGGTGTCGGAGATCGAGAGTTCGCCGGAGTAGTCGGTGGAGGCCACCCACAGCCGGAGGATGTCGGCCCCGAGCGTCTCCGAGACCTTCTGCGGGGCCACCACATTGCCCATCGACTTCGACATCTTTCGGCCCTGGCCATCAACCACGAAGCCATGGGTGAGCAAGGCCTTGTAGGGCGGGCGGCCATCCATCATGCAGGCTGTGAGCAGCGAGGAATGGAACCAGCCTCGGTGCTGGTCGCTGCCCTCGAGGTAGAGGTCTGCCGGGAACTGAAGGTCTTGGGCGTGAGAGCCACGCAGCACATGGGCATGGGTCGTGCCGGAGTCGAACCAGACGTCCAGGGTGTCCTTGTTCTTCTCGTAGAGGTCTGCGGGGCCGGTGAGGCCTTGGAGCAACTCGTCTACGGTGAGGGTTTGCCAAGCCTCGATGCCGCCCTTCTCCACGGCCTTGGCCACGCGCTCGAGCACGGCCGGCGTATCGGGGTGGAGTGCGCCTGTCTCCCGGTGCACGAGAAAGGCCATGGGCACACCCCACTGTCGCTGGCGCGAGAGTGTCCAGTCGGGCCGGTTGGCAATCATGGCCGACAGGCGGGCCTGGCCCCAGGCGGGGTAAAACTGGGTTTGCTCAATGCCGGCCAAGGCACGTGCACGAAGGCTTGGCCCACCGTCTTTGGGGGTGATGTCCATGCCGGCGAACCACTGGCTGGTGGCCCGGTAGATGATGGGTGTCTTGTGCCGCCAGCAGTGCATGTAGCTGTGGGGGTGGGCTGCCGTGTGCACCAACGAACCCGCCGCGGCCAAGGCGTCCACAATGACTGGGTTGGCCTTCCAAATGTGCAGCCCACCAAAGAGGGGCAGGCCTTCGGCATACACCCCATTGCCCATGACCGGGTGCAGCACATCGGCCTCGGCCCGGCCATCGCCGCACCAACTCTGGAAGTCTTCCACGCCATAGGCGGGGGCCGAGTGAACAATGCCGGTGCCCGAGTCGAGCGTGACGTAGTCGGCCAGAATGACCGACGAGCTGCGGTGATAGCCTGCATGCTGCTTGTAGAGCGGGTGGTGGAATGCCAGCCCTTTGAGTGTCTCCCCAGGCACCTTGGACAGCACCTCGCCCACGAGCGCCCACTCCTGCAGGCAGGCCTCCACGCGGTCGGCTGCCATGAGCAGGTAATCCTGTGTGCCGAGGCCATCGACCTTGACCAGTGCGATCTCGTGGTCTGCATGCAGGTTGAGTGCCTGGTTGGCCGGCAGTGTCCAGGGGGTGGTGGTCCAGATGACCGCTGCCACACGCTGGCCCTCCAGACCTTTGCCGAAGATGCTGCTCAGTTGTGCGCGGGTGCTGTCGGTGGCCTCGAAGGCCACGTGCACGGCCGGGTCGGTCTTGTCGGCATATTCCACCTCGGCCTCGGCCAGGGCCGAGTTGCAGTCGAAGCACCAGTTCACGGGCTTCAAGCCCCGATAGACAAAGCCAGCCTCTACGATCGACTTCAACGCACGAATCTCATCGGCCTCGTTGCGAAAGTCCATGGTCTGATAGGGCCGATCCCAGTCGCCCAGCACACCAAGTCGAATGAAGTCTTGCTTCTGCTTTTGAATCTGCTCGAGGGCATAGGCCCTGGACTTGGCCTGCACCTCAGCCGTGGGAAGGCCCTTGCCGTGGAGCTTCTCGATTTGAATTTCGATGGGCATGCCGTGGCAATCCCAGCCCGGCACATAGCGGGCATCAAAGCCCGCCAGCGTCTTGGACTTGATGATCATGTCCTTCAAGATTTTGTTCACCGCATGGCCAATGTGGATGTCGCCGTTGGCATAGGGTGGGCCATCGTGGAGAACAAAGAGCGGGCGGCCATGGGTGAGGGCCCGGATGCGCTTGTAGACACCTTGGGTCTGCCATTCCTTCACCCAGGCGGGCTCGCGCTTGGCGAGGTCGCCGCGCATGGGCATGGGCGAGGGGTGAAGGTTGAGGCTGTCGCGGTGCGGGTTCTGGTCTGCGGGCTGGTCGGTCTGGGACATGGCGCTATGTTGACAGGGATTGGTCGGCGATCTGGCGGTCGAGCTGCATCTGGGCCGTGAGGGCCTCGAGGGAGTCAAAGGCGAGCTCGTGTCGAATGAATCGGGCGAGTTCCACGGACACGCAGGCCCCGTAGGCATGGCCCTGCCAGTCGAGCAGGTGCACTTCGAGCAAGGGACGTCCGTGGGCCTCCACCGTGGGCCGTCGGCCGATGCTCGCCACACCTCTGAGCCGTGTGGGCCCGAGGCCCGAGACCCAGACCGCATAGATGCCACTGACGGCGAAGGGGTCGGGCAGCAGCAGGTTCAGGGTGGGAAAGCCCAGGGTGCGGCCCAAGGCCTGGCCGTGAATGACGTGACCGGAATAGGCGAGGGGCCGGCCCATGAGCCTCCTGGCGGCATCCAGGTCGCCTGCCTGCAGGTGGCGCCGAACCATGGAGCTCGAGATCACCTCGCCTTGGTCATCTCGAATGGGGTCGACCACCTGCACCGAGAAGCCGTGGGCCTGGCCGGCGGCCTGAAGGCTTTCCACGGAGCCACCGCGTTTGGCACCGAACCGAAAGTCTTGGCCCACCACCACCGTGCGGGCCCTCAACTGCCGAACCAGAATGTTGTCGATGAACGCGTCGGCCGGCATGCTCGCGAGCGCCCTGCGAAAGGGCAGTACCCAGACGGTCTCGATGCCCATGGCCTTGAGGGTCTGGAATTTGTCCCTGGCCAGCAGAATGCGTGGTGGCTTGGCTGCTGGGGTGAAGAAGGCGCGGGGGTGTGGCTCGAAGGTGATGACAGCGCTGGCCACTTGGAGCTGCTGGGCACTGACCAGGGTGGTATTGAGGAGCGCCTGGTGCCCGTGGTGCAGACCATCGAAGCTCCCGATCGTGACCGCATGGTCCTGGGAGGGGCAGGCGGGTTGGAGTCCTCGGAGAATCCGCATGGGGCCATCAGGTAAAACCGCGATTATAGGGCGCGGCATACAATCCGCCTGGTGAAACCTCGATTGGTCATGCTCATCTCCGGACGCGGCAGCAACATGGTGGCCGTCCTGGATGCGCTCGATGCGGGGGGCTGGCCCGTCGATGTGGCTGCAGTGATCTCGAACCGCCCCGAGGCCCAAGGCCTTGCGGCTGCAGCGGCCCGCGGCATTCACACTGAGGTCATCGATCACAAAGGTTTTGCCTCTCGTGAGGCCTTCGATGACGCACTGGCCCAGGCCATCGAGGCCCATGCGCCCGACCTCATCGTGCTCGCCGGCTTCATGCGCATTCTCACCAGCCCATTCTGTGAGGCCTTTGCTGGGCGTCTGCTCAACATCCACCCCTCGCTGCTGCCCGCCTACAAAGGCCTCGACACCCATGCTCGGGTGTTGGCCGATGGCGGTCGATTCCATGGGGCCACGGTGCATGCGGTCACGGCCGAACTCGACCATGGCCCCATCCTTGCGCAGGCGGTTGTGCCGGTGCTGGAAGGCGACACACCCAGCACGCTTGCGGGCCGCGTGTTGTCCATGGAGCACCAACTTCTTCCCATGTCGGTCATCGCGGTGCTGGGGGGGCTCATGCGGCTCTCAGCCGCCGGGTGGGTGGCTGGTTCCCCCAGACCCGGTTTTGAATCCTCTGAGTTCCGCCCTTGGCACGTTCACCCAAACCTCACGCACAGCCCCGACTAGACCGCCTCGCGGAATGGCTGGTGGCCATCTCCGGCTTTCAGCAGCCCGTGGATCAGTCGCTGTCATCTCGCTTTCGGGCGCATCCATTTCTCGGCCCGCGTGAGCGGGCCTTCCTGGCCGAGTCGGTCTATGCCGCGGTTCGGCACTGGGGCGCGCATGCCAGCCTGCTGAGGGCAGAGGGCTTCAAGCCATCCGCCAGCACCTATGCGAGGCGACAGGCCATGCTGGCGGCAAGCCTGTCGGTGGGGGTAGACCGCATGGTCTCGGAGATCACCGAGGGCGAGCGGGCCTGGCTGCTGGCAGCCTTGGACAAGCTGGAGGCAGAGGCCCAGCCTGCCACGCGTCTGAGCCTGCCCAACTGGGTCTGGAACGACTGGGTGGCTCAATTGGGCCCCGAGGAGGCGCTGGCCTGTGGCCGCAGCATGCTCTCGCCTGCAGGGCTCGACATCCGTGTGAATACGCAGCGGGCCAAGACGGCCGAGGTGCTGCAGGCCCTCCAGGCGTTTGGCGTGGCCGCCCGCAGTTCGACGGTGCTGGAGGAGGCCATTCATGTGGAGGGCAAGCCTGGCCTTCAGAAGATGGCGGCCTTTTTGGCGGGTGCATTCGAGGTGCAAGACCTGGGCAGCCAGTTGCTGGCTCGGCTGGCAGCGCCCAAGCGTGGAAGTTTTGTGGTGGATTACTGCGCCGGTGCAGGCGGTAAGACCCTGGCCTTGGGCGCCCTGATGCGCAACACGGGCCGGCTCTATGCCCTGGACCGGTCCGTTGCGCGCCTGGCCCGCATCAAGCCGCGCCTGGCCCGCAGTGGTTTGTCCAACGTCTGGCCCATTGCCATCACCGGTGCCACCGACGACCGCGTCAAACGCCTTCGGGGCAAGGCCGAACTGGTGCTTGTGGATGCACCCTGCACGGGCCTGGGCACGCTGCGCCGAAACCCCGATCTCAAGTGGCGCCAGACCCCGGATTCATTGGCCGAATTGGTGGCCTTGCAGGCCGAGATTCTGGACGCCGCGGCCCAGTTGTGTGCGCCCCAGGGCCGGCTGGTCTACGCCACCTGCAGCACCTCTCGCGCAGAAAACGAAGACCAGGTCCAGGCCTTTCTCGGGCGGCACCCGGAGTTTGTCCAGGTCAATTCACTGGAGCGGCTGGCGCAGCAGGGGGTGAGCCTGCCGGAGCACTGGCAGGCCCTGGCCGATGGAGGTGCCATGCGGCTCTGGCCCCACCGCACAGAGACCGATGGTTTTTATGGGGCAATGCTGGTGAAGCAGCCGGTCTGATGGGACAATAGTCCGTGATATCAATCTCAAAGGATGCTGAATTGGAACAGCTGATCGATTTCTTGGCGTTTGGCCTCACCGGTTGGAACTGGCTCGCCATTGTTGGATTCACCCTGGTGGTCACGCACATCACGATTGCAGCCGTCACCATCTATCTCCACCGATGCCAGGCGCATCGCGCCGTGGAGCTCCACCCCATCGTGTCGCATTTCTTCCGCTTCTGGCTCTGGCTCACCACGGGCATGGTCACCGGCGAGTGGGCCTCCATCCACCGCAAGCACCACGCCAAGTGCGAGACCGAGCAAGACCCCCACAGCCCCCAGGTGCTCGGCCTCTCCAAGGTCTTGTGGGAGGGTGCCGACCTCTATCGCGAGGCCGCCAAAGACCAAGACACCATTACCCGTTATGGACATGGCTGCCCAGACGACTGGATTGAGCGCAACGTCTACAAGGCGCACAGTGCGCTGGGCATCGGCATTTGTCTGGTGATCAATGTGCTGCTCTTCGGCGTGGCCGGTGTGGCCGTGTGGGCCGTGCAGATGGCCTGGATTCCTTTCTTTGCCGCCGGCGTCATTAACGGCGTGGCCCACTACTGGGGCTATCGCAACTTCAAGAGCCCCGACACCAGCGCCAACATCATTCCTTGGGGCATTCTCATTGGCGGTGAAGAGCTGCACAACAACCACCATGCCAATGCCACCTCGCCGAAGCTGTCGGCCAAGTGGTACGAGTTCGACATCGGCTGGCTCTACATTCGCCTGATGTCCTTTGTGGGCCTGGCCAAGCCGCGCGCCCTGCCGCCGGCCGTTCGCATGGATCCATCCCGCATGGAGATCGATGCAGAAACCATTCGCGCAGTGCTCTCCTCGAAGTACGAGCAACTTGCCCGTCTCTCCAAGCTGGTGGCCAAGGATGTCTCACGGCCCTCGACTGACCTCAAAGAGAGCTTCGAGGCCATCTGGGCAGAGCGCAGCCTCACACTCGAGCAGGCGGTTGCCGCTGTCAGCCAGTGGTGCCAGCAGGCCGAGGCCAGTGGCGTGGCGGCGTATCAGGAATTCGCCCGACGCATCCGGTCATTGCACCTGGGCGGTCGCGCCGCTTAAGCAGCTTCACGCGGGCGGCTTATCGGGCCTGGAGTCGCACCGCACCTTTGCTGTCGGTCACCACCACCTGGGTTCGCGATGCCCGCACCGTAAGCCGAGTACCAACCTTGGGCTCGCCCGAGAGGTTGTTGAGCTTCTTTAAGGTCGCCACGCTGATGCCGAAGCGGCGGGCGATCTTTGCCAGCGTGTCATTCTTCCGCACGCGGTAGACCTTCGCGGGCAGTCGCACCCGCTCTACGGTCTTGGCTCCCGCGAACCGCGCGAGTACCTCTTCCACCATCGCGTCACCCTGGTCGGTCACGATGGGGGCCAGCAGCACGGTGCCGGGCATCAGCACCTGCCGCGGGCTCTTGAGGCCATTGGCCTGGGCGAGTTCCTCCGGGCTGATGGCGGTTTTGTCCGCCAGACTGCGAAGGCTCTCACCCTTCTTAAGGGTGTAGGGTGCCCAGCTCACGAGCGGCTTGCCCGCTGCCTGATGGCGATCGAGGTTGGCCTGATACAGCTCGGCCTTCTCGATGGGCAGGATGATTCGGTTGGTGCGACTCACCGTGATGACCGGCCGGCGCAGTTGGGGGTTGAGCAGCCGGAAGTCGGCCAGCGGGAGCTCTGCAAATTCTGCGGCCAGGGCGAGGTCCACCGACTGGCTCTTCTCGATGGCAGTGAAATAAGGGCGGTCTTCCACATAGGGCAGCGTCACACCGTAGCGCTGCGGATCGCGCAGCACGTTGCGAAGCGCAATGAGGGCTGGCACGTAATGCCGTGTCTCACGCGGGAGCCGAATGCTTAAAAAGTCTGCGGGCTTGCCCCGCGCCTTGTTGGCCTTGACGGCCCGCATCACGGCGTTCTCGCCGCGGTTATACGAGGCCAGGGCCAGGAACCAGTCGCCGTTGTGGAGCGTGTGGATCTTGTCGAGGTATTCCAGCGCGGCCCGAGTGGACTCAATGATGTCGCGCCGTTCGTCTCGCCACCAATCTTGAGAGAGTGCAAATGCACGGCCAGTGGCAGGCATGAACTGCCATAGGCCCGCAGCCTTGGCCCTGGAAGTGGCCTCGGGGTTGAAGGCGCTCTCGACGATGGGCAACAGGGCCAGCTCGCTGGGCATCTTGCGTGCATCGATTTCTTCCATGATGTGGTGCAGGTAACGGCCACCGCGGTCAAAGACCCGCTCGAGGTATTCAGGGTTCGAGGTGATCCGCCGGATGTGTGAGCGCAGCACCCGCTCGGGCAACTCCGGCAGTTGAAAGCCGGCCTGGATGCGATTTAAGAGATTGCCTGGTGGGGGACCGGGCACTGGCGCCGCGGCCGCAACTTCGGCTGCAGGGGGCGCAGATGGGCTGGCCACTGCTGGCATGCTGGGCGCCTGGCCACCAATGACCGTGGCATCGACCACCGGTGCGCCGCTCTCCGACATGGGCACGGTCGCACAGCCCGCCAAGGCCGCCAGCAGCAGCGCACCCGCCAGCAGGCGGTTAGGCCGCACGAAAGACATCCTTGGCCGCTCGAAGGGATGCAAAGGCCGACACATCGGTCGCCCACAAAAATGGATTGGTCTCCCGCTCGATGGCCATGCGCGAGGGCAGGGTGGACTGCCCCTTGTCGCGTCGTGCACGCACCTCCGAGAGACGCGCTTGAATGGCGGCATGGTCAGGGTGGACGTGGGCTGAGAAGAGCAGGTTGCCCAGGGTGTACTCATGGGCGCAGTGAACAGCGGTCTCGGCCGGCAGGCCTTTGAGCCGCTGCAGCGATTGGTGGAGTTGGGCTGCCGTGCCACCGAGCAGGCGCCCGCAGCCGCCGGCAAAGAGGGTATCGCCGCAGAAGAGCAGCGGGCCCGATGCCCCCATGGTGCCGAAGTAGGCGATGTGGTCTTGGGTGTGGCCGGGCACCTCCATCACAGAGAGGTGAATGTCCAGCCCATCGAAGGCGACGGCGTCGCCCTCTTGCACGGTGCGGTTCACCCCATGGGGCACACAGGCAGCTGGCCCGACAACGGGGATGTCGATGTTCGCCAGCGGTGCCTGGGCCAGGAGGTCTTGAATGCCACCGACGTGGTCTGCATGGTGATGCGTGATGAGAATGCCCGAGAGCGAGAGCCCGTGAGCCTGAAGATGAGCCAGCACAGGAGCAGCCTCGCCCGGGTCGACCACCACCAGCTGGTCGCCGCGCTGTAAGCCCCAGATGATATTGTCTGTGAATGCTGGAATCTCAACGATTGGCACACCGGTCTCCTTTCGTGTGGCAAGGCCCTCTATTGTGACCCGAGTTGCATCCAACCCGTTCCAATCCTGGGAAAAGTGGTTCGAGACCCCTGCGGGCGTGCTCCTGCGTGACACCGAACAGGCCTGGCTTGATGCGCGCTTGCAGGACCGCTTTGGCTACCAGGCCTTCCAGATGGGCCCTGCGGGCGTGGATGCCCTTCGGCAAAACCGCATGGCCAGCCGTGCCAGGCTTGCGCCCTTTGCAGCCTTGTCGGAAGACGAGCAACTGGTCTGTGATCCGGCTGCACTGCCGGTGGAGTCCGATTCCACCGACCTGCTCGTGCTCGTGCATTGCCTGGAGATGGTGGGAGACCCACATGGCCTCTTGCGCGAGGCCGAACGCATTCTCATTGCCGAGGGCCAGTTGGTCATTCTCGGATTCAACCCGTTTAGCCTTTGGGCTGCACATCGTCCCCGGGCCGTCACCCAGTGCCCGCCCATGGAGGGCAAGTGGCTCTCACCAGCCCGCGTGCGCGATTGGTGCAGCCTCCTGGGCCTCTCCATCGATGGCGGCTGCTTCGGGGTATACCGACCCATGGTCTACGACGCGGCCTGGTCGCAGCGCTGGCGATGGATGGATGCGGCCGGCGCGCGGTGGTGGCCTGGCCTGGGCGCCACCTATCTGCTCACCGCGGTCAAGCGTCGCACGGGCCTGCGGGTCTTGAGCCCGGCCTGGAAGAAGACGGGTCGTCGGGCCACCTCGGCGGCCGTGGCCAGGCAGTCATGAGGGGGTCATTCCAATGAACGCGCCACCGGATCAGGTTGTGCTCTACACCGATGGGGCCTGCAAGGGGAATCCCGGGCCTGGCGGCTGGGGCGCCTTCCTGCTCTGCCGCGGCAAGAGCCAGCGGCTCTGTGGGGGTGAGGCCATGACCACCAACAATCGCATGGAACTCACCGCGGTCATCGAGGGCCTGCGGGCGCTCAAGCGGGGCTGCGAGGTCACGATCTTCACCGACTCCCAGTACGTGAAAAATGGCATTGAGTCTTGGATTCACAACTGGAAGAAGAAGGGCTGGAAGACAGCCGCCGGCAAGCCCGTTCTGAACCGGGAACTCTGGGAGGCGCTGGACGACGCCTGTGCATCGCATCACGTACACTGGAAGTGGGTCAAGGGACATGCCGGGGACCCCGGCAACGAGGAGGCAGACCGCCTCGCCAACGAAGGCATTCCCTCCACCAGCAGACCTTAAGGATTCTTCAATTGCCACCCATCACGCTTCAAACCATTCGCAGCCGGCCCCGGTGGGTCGTGGCTGTGGTCGTGCTCCTCCTGTTGGTCGGACTATTGGCCTGGCGCATGGGCTGGCTCACCGGTGATGATGCGGGCAAGGCGGGCCAGGCCGCCATGCCACCGGTGCCAGTGGAGGTCTCCACGGTGCTCAAGAAGACCGTGCTCGACCAGCTCTCGGTCACGGGCTCCTTCATGGCGGTGGAGTCGGTCGACCTGCGCCCGGAGGTGGCCGGCCGCATTGCCGAGATTCGGTTCCGCGACGGACAGCAGGTCGATCGCGGCATGCTGCTGATTCGGCTCGATGACAGCGTGGTGAAGGCCGAGCTCGCCCAGGCCCAGGCCGAGGCCGAGCTGGCCTTGTCCAACTATCGCAGGGCCCAAGACTTGTTCTCACGCAATTTCATCAGCTCGCGTGCGCTCGATGAGGCCAAGGCCAATTCTGAGATCGCTGCGGCCAAGCGCGACCTCTTCGAGGCCCGGCTCCAACGCACCCAAATCTCTGCACCATTCGCAGGCCGGGTGGGCCTTCGCCAGCACAGCCCCGGCGACTATGTGAAGGATGGCGAGGTGGTGGCCGTGGTGGAGGACACCTCGCGGCTCTACTTCGACTTCCGTGTGCCTGAGCGGTATGTGGGCCGCGTGCAGGCGGGTCAGTCGGTTTCCATCCAGACCGATCAGCTCCGCGAATCTATGGTGGCCCGCGTCACGGCGCTCGATGCGCGGGTGGATGCCGAGGGCCGTTTCTTGCAGCTGCGTGCCGTGGTGCCGAACCCGTCGGGCAAGCTGAAATCGGGCCTATTTGCGCGGGGTCGGCTGGTGCTCACGGAGCGCGCCGAGGCGCTGGTCATCTCCGAGGAGGCCATCGTTGGTGAGCAGAAGGGTTTCTTTGTATGGCGTGTTCGCGAGGGCAAGGTTGAGAAGGTGCCTGTTCAGCTGGGCACCCGCATGGAGACCGAGGTCGAGATCCTCTCGGGCCTCTCCGAGGGCGACCAGGTTGTGATTGCCGGCCAGTTGAAGATTCGACGTCCAGGCCAGCCCGCCAAGGTGCTGCCCACGCCACCTGCACCGGGGACCCCGCCCGCTGCGAAGGGGCCGCCGCCCGCTGCGAAAGCATCTCCGCCCGCCAGCAGCCCATGAGGATTTCCGAGATCTGCATTGAGCGGCCGGTCTTTGCGACCGTCCTCTCACTGATCATCACCCTCATTGGCCTGGTGAGTCTCTCCAAGCTCTCGATTCGCGAGTATCCGCGCATCGATGAGCCTGTGGTCACCGTGAGCACCGAGTACCGAGGGGCCTCACCCGAGATCATCGAGTCTCAGGTGACCAAGCCGCTTGAAGATTCCATCGCTGGCATCGAGGGCGTCGAGATCCTCACCTCCATCTCGAGGGCTGAGCGCTCGCAGATCACCGTTCGCTTCTCGCTCGACCGCGACCCCGACTCGGCCGCCTCCGATGTGCGAGACCGCGTCTCTCGGGTGCGCTCGCGCCTGCCCACCGAGACCAGCGACCCAGTCATCTCAAAGGTGGAGGCCGACGCCCAGCCCATCATCTGGCTCACCTTCAACAGTGAGACCCTCTCGCTGCTCGAACTCTCCGACCTGGCCAATCGCGTGGTCAAGCCCCGGCTGCAGACCCTGCCGGGCGCCTCAGATGTGCGCATCTTTGGAGACCGTCGATACGCCATGCGCATCTGGGTGGATGCCCAACGTCTGGCGGCCCGTGGACTGGTGATTCAAGACCTGGAAGATGCCCTTCGTCGCCAGAACATCGAGGTGCCCTCGGGCGCCATTGAGACCCCGGGCCGGGAGCTTTCGGTGCTCGCCCCCACCGACCTCCAAACCCCTGAGGAGTTTGAATCGATCGTGCTCAAGGCCCCCCGTGGGTCATCGGCCTTGGTGCGACTGCGAGATGTCGCCCGGGTGGAGATTGCGCCCGAGGACTTGAAACGGGTGGCCCGCTTCAAGGGCCGCACCACCGTGGCCATGGGAGTGATCAAGCAGGCCACGGCCAATCCGCTCACCCTCTCGGCGGCCGTGCAGGAGGCCCTGCCCAGTGTGCTGGCCGACCTGCCCGCCAGTGTCGACCTCGAGGTGGCCAACGACTACTCGGTCTTCATCGATCGATCGATCCGTGCTGTGGTGACCACCATTGCCGAGGCCGTGCTGCTCGTGGGCCTCGTGGTCTTCGTGTTTCTCAAGAGCTTTCGGGCGGCCATCATCCCCATCGTCACCATTCCCGTGAGCCTCATTACCAGCTTCGGCATCATGTATGCCCTGGGCTTTTCGGTGAATACGCTCACGCTCCTGGCCATGGTCTTGTCGATCGGCATTGTGGTCGACGACGCCATCGTGGTGCTCGAGAACATCTCTCGTCACATTGAAGATGGCATGAAGCCGATTGCGGCCGCCTTCCAGGGCATGAAGGAGATCAGCTTTGCGGTGGTGGCCATGACCCTCACCCTGGCCGCAGTCTTTGCGCCCATGGCCTTTTCTGCGGGCCGCACGGGCCGGCTCTTCACCGAATTCGCGCTCACGCTGGCCGCGGCCGTGCTGGTCTCGGGCTTTGTGGCCCTCACGCTCTCGCCCATGATGTGCTCGCGGCTTCTGCGCCACCAGCCCAAGCCACCAGAGGGCACGCCGCTGGGCCGTTGGGCTCGGTTCTCCAATGCCTTTGATCAGCGCTTCGACCAGATGGCCAGCCGCTACGCCAGCCTGCTCACGGGCCTGCTGAGTCGTCGTGCCCTTGTGGCGGGCATTGGCCTGGGTGTGGCGGCCATTGGTGTGCTCTTCTTCAGTCTGGTGAAGAAGGAGTTGACGCCGGTCGAGGACCGTGGATTCCTGGTCTCGGTGATCAGCGCGCCCCAGGGCAGTTCCATCGACTACACGGCCCGCTATGCACTGCGCCTGGAAGACATCTTTGCCAAGGTGCCCGAGGTCGAGAAGTACCTGGTGATTGCGGGCAGTCCCACGGTGGACAAAGGCATCGCCTTCTTGCGGCCGGTGCCATGGGAGGACCGCTCTCGCAGTACTCAACAGATTGCCGCCCAGGTGCAGCCTCAGGTGCTGGGCATTCCCGGCATCAATGCCTTTGTGGTGAATCCGCCCTCCCTGGGCCAGAGCGTGCGGTCACGGCCCATTGAGGTGGTGGTGCTCTCGTCGGCCCCCATGCAGGAGCTTGCTGCCGTCACGGAGCAGCTTCGCCTGGAGCTGCTCAAGAGCCCGAAGCTGCAGGGCGTAGACACCGACCTGCAGATCACCAAGCCAGAACTGCGCATCGACATCGACCGTGAGCGTGCGGCCGACCTGGGTGTGTCGGTCGAGGCCATCGGCCGCACCCTGGAGTCGCTGCTCGGTGGCCGGCAGGTCACGCGTTTCAAGCGAGGCAATGAGCAGTACGATGTGATCGTGCAGCTCGAGGCCGAAGGCCGCAACACACCCGAGGACATCAAGGGCCTGCTGGTCAAGGGACGCGATGGTCAGATGGTGTCGCTCTCCAGTCTCATTCAGATTCGTGAGACCGTTGCGCCGCGCGAGCTCAATCATTTCCTGCAGCAGCGTGCGGTATCGATTTCGGCCAACCTGGCGCCGGGGGCCACCCTGGCCGAAGGCCTCGAGGCGGTGGAGACCACGGCGCGTGCCATGTTGCCGTCGGACTACCAGCTCGATTACAACGGACAGTCGCGTGAGTTCCGCGACTCCCAGTCCACCATTCTGTTCGTCTTCATCCTGGCCTTGCTCTTCATTTACCTGGTGCTCTCGGCCCAGTTCGAGAGCTTCGTGTTCCCGTGGGTCATTCTGGTGACAGTGCCCCTGGCACTGGCCGGGGCGTTGGCCACCATCTACCTCACCCAAGGCTCGCTCAATGTCTATTCACAGATTGGGCTCGTGGCCCTCATTGGGCTGATCACCAAGAACGGCATTCTCATCGTGGAGTTTGCGAATCAGTTGCGTGACCAAGGCCGCAGTGTGGTCGAGGCCACACTCGAGGCCACCGCCCTGCGTTTTCGTCCCATCATGATGACCACCATCTCCACGGTCTGTGGTGCCTTGCCCCTGGCACTGGCCACAGGCCCGGGGGCCGAGAGCCGTCAAGAGATCGGCTGGGTTATCGTTGGGGGCATGAGCATTGGCACGCTACTCACCCTCTTTGTCCTGCCCACCATTTATGCCTGGGTCGCATCATGCGTTACGTCGTCCTCGACACCGAAACCACAGGCCTAAGGGTCGAGGAGGGCAACCGCATCATTGAGCTTGGCTGTGTCGAGCTCACCAATCGGCGTGCGTCCGGCCGTCAGTTCCACCGGCTCATCAATCCCGAGCGGGAGATCGAGGCCGGTGCAACCGAGGTGCATGGCTTCACCTGGACGGACCTGCAGTCTGAGCCACGCTTTGCCGAGGTGATGCGGGAGTTTCTCGAGTTTGTGCGCGGCGCACACCTGCTCATTCACAACGCGCCCTTCGACCTAGGCTTTCTCGATGCCGAGTTTGAGCGGCTCGGCCAGCCCAGCCTCACCACCGTGGTCGATGGCGTGACCGATACCCTGGCCATGGCCCGAGAGCTTCACCCGGGCCAGCGCAACTCGCTCGATGCGCTCTGCACCCGATATGGCGTGTCCAATTCGCATCGCCTCAAGCATGGTGCGCTGCTCGATGCTGAACTCCTGGCCGAGGTCTGGCTTGCCATGACCCGTGGCCAGGAGACCCTCGACATTCGGCAGCACTACGATGATGAGCACGGGCCGGGTGGCCGGCTCGACCTCTCTACCCTGCAGCTGCCCGTGATCGAGCCGACCCCAGAGGAGTGGGCGGCCCATGAGGCCGTGCTCGATGACATCGCCCGCGTCTGCGGTGGCACACCCATCTGGCGACAGAACGCATGCGCCTCCGATTAATTCGCCGGGGTCAGTCCCACGAGATTGCGGGCGACCAGGTGCTGCGCGTGGTGGCCTACCCCGGTCTGGTGCTCATGCCCAGTGGGCCTGGATGGCTCGGCACGGCCGCGGGCTACCCGGTCTTTGTGCGCGAACCCGAGCGCAGCGATCCTGAGTTGGCCCCACCTGCAGCCGCTGCGGCCCCGTCGGGCCCGCCACCTGCCTGGGTGGTGGTGATGCGGCCCAATGGCGATCTGCGAGAGGCGCTCTTCGCGGATCGTCTAGACTGGAGCCAGGATGACTAGCATGCGACATTCTTGGATGGACCTCACCCTGGTGGAGGGCCTGCGCGGCAGGGCCCGACGCGCGCACACGCTCTTGTTCTTGGGACTGGTCTGTTTGTTGTCGGCCTGGCTGATGAATGCCATGCAATGGTTCTGGCTGCCCCCGGCGGTGCCGGCCGAGGGCGCGCCCGTGGGCCTGCATGCATCGGTCTGGGCCTGGCTGGGTGGTTTTTTTGAAGGCTACGCCCAGGGCTCGGTGCGTGGCATGCGCATCGTGAAGGACTGGATGACCACCGGCCTGCCTGGCTGGGTGATCTGGGTGCCCGCGGGCCTCTTCCTGTGGCTACTCGCGCTCATCGACCTCGCCGTGCTGGGCCTGTCCATTCGCCGGCAGTTGGCCGCCTCCGCAGCCATGCTCGTCGAGCCTGCAGGCTTTGAACGCGAGACGCCGAGCCTTTCCACCGACAACCGCTTGGAGGCGCCCGTGCTCATCGAGCCCTCGTCAGACACACCCACCCTGGGCCTGCCCCCGGAACCCGCCCCGGCCGAAGTCCCGGCACCCGGCCCTGCCGTCGCACCCAGCCCTGCTGCGTCTGGTTCTGCTGCTGCGCCCACCGAGGCCAATCCCTCTCTCGATGCCGTGGAGTCTCAGCTCTACAGCGCAGAGCATCAGCTCGAAGGGGCTTTGTCGGCGCTTGCCGTGGCCCGCCACGGCCTGCTCAACCTGAGTCTCGATCCCGATGGCCCGCACCGAGACGACGACATGCAAAAGGCCAGGGCCTCGCTCGATCAGGCGGAGCAGGCACTCACCAAGCTTCGAGGCCAGCAGCACGCGCTGATCGCGGGCCTGGTGGGCCTGCGCCGCCATGTCCATTAACCCAACGGTCACTGAGGCGCTCGACAGCCTGCTGGCCGGCCTCGACAGCCTGCGGGCCGAGCGAGACGACCTCACCGCGGCCCAGCTTTCGGGCCGTGCCCTGGCCCCCATCGATCCACCTGCAGCACCTGCAGCGCCGTTGGTCCGGCCGGTGCGTCGGCCCACCGAGGCCCTCGATGCAGCCCGTCTGCTGGCCCTGATGGCTGCCAACATGGGGTCTGCAGCTTCAGCAGACCTCGCCGAAAGCGCCTCTGTGTTGCTGCGGCGTCTTCTGAAACAGCGGTCGGTCCTGGTGCCCAGGCTGCACGATGCCGCCCCCGGCATTCGGGTCTCCCCACGCATGGCCGTGCTGCTCACGCGTCTGCCGGCCGGCCATGTCTGTGCGGTCGAGTCCGATCCGCAGCGCTTTCTCTATCTCACCCCACGCGGCGAGGAACCGGTCGATTCGAGCGAAGACCTCTTGGCCCTGGTGCGTGCGGCTTCGCCGGTGGGCGAATCAGGCCTGGTGGGTCCATCCACCTCCGAGATGGTGAGCGTGAGCCTGCCGCGTCTGCCCGAGTGGGCCATGGTGTCTGTGCAGGGTGAGGGCTGCAGCCTTGCCGCCTCGACTCCCACAGCACCCGACCATGCACAGGCCGCCATTGCATGGCTGGATCAGCGCGTTCCGGGACACACAAGCCTTCTGGGCATGGCCTGGCTGCAAGATGGCCGCTGCCTGCCGTTGCTGGCCAAGCGGGCCGACTGACCCTTAAAGCGTCTTGATGAGAATCTGGGATTTCCGATCCCAGTTGTAGTGGGCCTGCCGCGAAGCCGGCAGGGCATCGATCGAGGCCACCTTGAAGCCGCGCTTCATGAACCAGTGTGTGGTGCGCGTGGTGAGCACAAAGATGCCCGAGAGGCCCGCGGCCCGTGCCTGCGACTCGATGCTCTTTAAGAGCCGCTCGCCGTCACCCTTTTCTCGGGTCTCCGAACGCACCATCAGGCAGGCCAGTTCACCCAGCGGGGTGTCCTCAAAGACATAGAGCGCGGCGCAGCCGAAGATCACCCCATCGTGCTCGATGACCGTGAACTTGTCGATGTCGCGCTCGATGGTGGCGCGGCCCCGAGGCACCAGTGTGCCGTCGGCCTCCAAGGGCTCCAGTAGCGAGACAATGGCGGCCACATCGTCGACCGAGGCGGGCCGCAGCGCTTCCAAGGTTTCCTCGACGAGCATCATGCCCACGCCATCGTGGGTGAAGAGTTCGAGCAGCAGTGCGCCGTCCATGGCGTAGGGCACGAGGTGGGCTCGGGCCACGCCACCTCTGCAGGCCCGAAGGGCATGGCCCAGCGTGAAGCTCGCCTCCTCCGAGAGCGAGCCCTGGGCGAGCAGTCGTTCGGCCTCGTCTTCTGAGACCTCGGCCAGGGCCCGGTTCTCCAGCCTGGGCAGGCCATCTTCCGAGCACAGGAAAATGAGCTTGTCGGCATCCAAGGCAATGGCCAGGCTGGTGGCCACGTCTTCCAGGCTGAGGTTGAAGGCCTCGCCAGTGGGCGAGAAGCCCAGCGGGGGCACCAGCACGATCGAGCCGCCGAGCAGGGCCTGCCGAATGGAGTCGGTCTCCACCTTGCGAACCAGGCCGGTGTGTTCGAAGTCCACGCCATCGACAATGCCCACGGGCCTGGCCGTGACGAAGTTGCCACTGATGATTCGGATGCGTGAGTTGCCCATGGGCGTGTTGGGCAGGCCCGCGGAGAAGGCCGCCTCGATGTCGAGTCGCAGCTCACCAGCCGCCTCCTTGGCGCACTCCAGTGCCGCGCGGTCGGTGATCCGCATGCCATGGCTGTAGCGGTCTTCAATCTGGCGCAGCCGCAGCTGCTCTTGTACCTGTGGTCGCGAGCCGTAGGCCAGCACAATGCGCATGCCCATGGCCTGCAGCAAGGAGAGGTCGTGGACCAGTGTTTCGAGCTGATTGTCGATCACCAGTTCGCCGGGGAAGGCCACCACGAAGGTCTTGTTGCGAAAGGCGTGGATGTAGGGCGCGACCGACCGAAGCCAGCCCACGAAGTCGGGCCCGATGTCGGGCTGTGTGATCGGTTCGGTCTGCATCGCGCGATTATAATTTTTCGGTGACTTCCTGCTCAGGCCCAGACGAAAAGCGGTTTCGCGATCGGGCCCAACACCTCGGTATTACCTTTGATGAGAGCCTTCCGGTCTCGAAGGTCTGGACTGAGATCGCCCAGGCCATGGTGGAGCAGCCGGTGATCATCGTCTGCGGCGAGACCGGCTCGGGCAAGACCACCCAGCTGCCCAAGATTGCGCTGGCTGCAGGCCGCGCCGCCAAAGGCCGCTCCATCGCCCATACCCAGCCGCGGCGTCTGGCGGCCACCTCGGTGGCCCGACGGGTGGCACAGGAACTCGGCTCGGTGCTCGGTGAGCCCAATGCCAAGGTGGGCTACAAGATTCGGTTTGCAGACAAGTCCCGGCCAGGCATTCCCATCAAGCTCATGACCGACGGCATGCTGCTCGCTGAGATTCAGTCCGACCCAGGTCTTGAGGCCTACGACACCATCATTCTGGATGAGGCGCATGAGCGCAGCCTCAACATCGACTTCCTCCTGGGCCATCTGCACGGCCTGCTTGCGCGTCGGCCACAGCTGCGGCTGATCATCACCTCTGCGAGCCTCGAGGCTGAGAAGTTCGCCAAGCATTTTGGAAGGGCAGGTCAGCCTGCACCGGTCATCGAGGTCTCTGGCCGACTGCATCCGGTGGAGACCCGCTGGCGGCCTGCGCAGGATGAGCGCACCGATCTCATCGACCGTGTGCTCGCGGGCGTGGAGGAGGCCTTGGCCAATACCGCCAGACTCTCGGCGCAGGACGTGCTCGTCTTTCTGCCCGGAGAGCGAGAGATTCGTGCCGTGGTCGATGCCTGGCGGGATCGCCGCCTGGACCCGCAGGTGGAGCTCCTGCCCCTCTTTGGCCGGCTGGCCCAGGCCGACCAAGACCGTGTCTTTCGGCCCGGTGGCCGCCGCCGCGTGGTGCTGGCCACCAACCTGGCCGAGACCTCGCTCACCGTGCCCGGCATTGGGGTTGTGGTCGACACCGGCCTGGCCCGTGTGAAACGGTATCGGTATCGGGGCAAGGTGGAGCAGCTGCTCATCGAGCCCATCAGCCAGGCCCAGGCCCTGCAGCGGGCAGGCCGCGCGGGCCGTCTCAGCCCTGGTGTCTGCATCCGGCTCTATGCTGAAGAGGATTTCAAGCAGCGTGCAGCCCATCCCGAGCCCGAGATCCATCGCTCCTCACTGGCTTCGGTGATTCTGCGCATGAAGGCCTTGGGCCTGGATGCCATCGAGGCCTTTCCCTTTGTGGATCCACCCTCCAAGAAGGCGGTGGCCGATGGCCTCATGCTGCTCAAGGAGTTGGGCGGCCTGGACCGCGAGGGCCAGCTCACCGAGGTGGGCCGACAGCTGGCCGGTCTGCCCCTAGACCCTCGCCTGGGCCGAATGCTTGTGGCCGGCCGCGAGCGGCAGTGCCTGCAGGAGATGCTGGTGCTGGTCACGGCCTTGTCCATTCAAGACCCACGAGATCGGCCGCTCGATCAGCAGGCCGCCGCCGATACCGCCCACAAGCAGTTTGCCGATGCGCGCAGCGAGTTCATCTCTTGGCTCAAGCTCTGGGCCTTCTGCGAAGAGGCCCTCTCACACGACCATTCCAATCGTCAGAAGGAGGCGCGGCTTCGGTCGGCCTTCTTGTCGCCCATTCGTGTGCGAGAGTGGCGCGACCTGCATCGGCAGATCACCGACTGGGTCTTGTCGCAGGGCTGGCGCATCAACACGGTGGCGGCCGATTACAACAGCCTTCATCAGGCCATTCTCACCGGGCTGCTCTCAAACATTGGCATGCGCATCGAGACCGCCCAGCCACCGCTGTGGCAGGGCGCGCACGATGTGAAGTTTGCGGTCTGGCCTGGCTCGCATCTCTCCAAGAAGCCTCCCAAATGGCTCATGGCGGCCGAGCAGGTCGAGACCAGTCGCCTCTTTGCCCGCACCATCGCGGCCATTGAGCCCGAGTGGGTGGAGGCCGCTGCAGGCCCGCTCATTCGGGTGTCTTACTCCGAGCCGCATTGGGAGAAGAAGGCCGGCCGGGTGGTGGGCTACGCGCGGGGTGTGCTCTATGGCCTGCCCATCTTTGTGCGCCGACGCCTGGCCTGGGCCCAATTGGGCGAGGAGCAGGCACGCGAGGCTCGACTCATCATGATTCGTGAGGGCCTGGTGCAGGGCGATGCCACGCTCGAGCTGCCCTTCTTTGAGCACAACCGCCGGCTCATCCACGAGGTGGAGCGGCTTGAGCAGCGGGCCCGTCGGCAGGACCTGCTGGTTGACGATGCCCTGATCGAGGCCTTCTACGACCGCTGGATCCCGGCCTCGGTGAACGACTTCGATGGCCTGCGGCAGTGGTGGCGTCAGGCCTCGCGTGAGCAGCCCAGGCTGCTCTTCCTTCGGCGTGAAGACCTCATGCGCCATCAGGCCGAGGGTGTGACCTCAGAGGCCTTTCCCACCGTGATCGAGCAGGGCGGCCTGCGGCTCGCACTCGATTACCGCTTCGAGCCGGGCGCCGCAGACGATGGCATGGCCATCACCATTCCGTTGGCCAGCCTGAATCAGGTCGATGCCGTCCAGATCGATTGGCTCGTGCCCGGCATGCGCAAGGAGAAGGTGCTCGCCCTGCTCAAGAGCCTGCCCCAAAGAATTCGCCGGCATTGCATTCCGCTGCCTCAGCAGGTGGACGACTTCTGCGCCCGTTGGCAAGAGCGCGCAGGCAGCATGCCCCTGCGCAAGGCTCTGGTGCAAGACCTTCGCGAGGACAAGGGCCTCACGGTGGCCTTGGAGGACTTCAAGCTCGAGTCGGTGCCACTGCACTTGCAGCCGCTCTATGTGGTGGTCGATGCCCATGGCCGTCGGCTTGGCCAGGGTCGAGACCTTATGGTGTTGCGCGAACAACTCGGCGGCCAGGCCCAGGCGGCCTTTGCGCCCACACGCGATGACACGGCCCACCGCGACTGGTCCTTCGGAGGGCTCGAATGGCCCATGACCATCGAGGTGGCAGGCCAGTCGCTGCTGGGCTACCCCGCCCTGGAAGACTGCGGCGACCATGTCAAGCTCTGCGTGCTGGACGACCCCAGCAAGGCCAAGCAGCGGCACCAGCTGGGCCTCATGCGGCTTCTGGCCTTGGCCCTCAAGGATCAGGTGCGGGCCTTTCAGAAGGAGCTCGATCGCAACCGGGCGCTTCTCTTGGCCTGGACAGCGGCCGCACGATCAGAGGACCTGCAGACAGAGCTGCTGCGATTGAGCCTGCGCCGCGCATTCCTGGCGGGCGACTGGCCCGTGGATGCGGCGGGATTTGAGGCCTGCCTGCAGGCGGGCCGCCCCCGCTTCCTGCTGCTGGCCCAAGAGGCGCAGCGCTGGCTGCTGAGTGTGCTCGAGGCCCATCAGCAGATTCAGCGCCGACTCGGCGGCGCCAAGTTCCCGCAGCCGCTGGTGCAAGACCTTCAGCAGCAGCTCTCGGGCCTGCTGGGTCCAAGCTTTGTCTCCATGCTGCCCGATGACCGTGCCCGACACCTGCCGCGCTATCTGCAGGCGGTGGCGCTGCGGCTCGACAAGCACCGGGCCGATCCCGCTCGAGATGCCCAGCGTCTGGCCGAGTTCGATCTGGTGGCCCGGCCATTCTGGCGTTGGGCGGCATCACACCGCGGCGAGTGGTCAGAGCCCATCGAGGCCTTTCGCTGGAGCCTGGAAGAGCTTCGGGTCTCGCTCTTTGCCGAGGGCCTGAAGACACCCATGCCGGTGTCTGTGAAACGGCTGCAGAAAACCTGGGGTACGCTCGCGCCACACCTTCACGCCTAAGTCCACACGACCACCACACCACCACCATGCGACCACCACTGACCATTGGCCTCTACATCAACGGCGACGAAATTCTCTCGGGCAAACGAGAGGACCGCCACTTCCAGAAGGCCAAGGAGATTCTCGGGGCCAGGGGCCTGTCACTCTCCTGGGTGGTCTACCTCGGCGACGATCGCGCGCGCTGCACAAACATGCTGCGGCAAAGCTTTGCCACCCAAGACCTGGTCTTTAGCTTTGGCGGCATTGGGGCCACGCCCGATGACCACACCCGCCAGGCCGCAGCCGAGGCCCTGGGCCGGGCGCTCGCCCTGCACCCCGAGGCGGCAGACCTCATTGCCCAGCGCACTGCCGAGGCCAATCAGCCGCTCACGCCCGAGCGGCTTCGCATGGGCGAGTTTCCGGTGGGTGCGCAGATCGTGCCCAACCCCTACAACAAGATCCCGGGCTTTGCGATCGACCGTCACTACTTTCTGCCGGGCTTTCCGGTGATGGCCTGGCCCATGATGGAGTGGGTCCTCGACACCTTCTATGCGGAGTCCTTTGGAGAAGCGGCCGAGGTAGACCGCTCCATGGTGGTCTACAAGCTTTACGAGGCGGCCGTCACGAAGCTGCTCGAGGAGCTGACGAACAGCTATCCCGAGCTGCGGGTCTACAGCCTGCCATCGGCCCCATCACCCACCGACCCGAATGCGCGTCGGCACCTGGAGTTGGGTCTCAAGCAGCCATCGGCCGCGGCCTCACTGCCCGATGCTGCGGCCCGTTTCGATGCCGCCTACGCACGGCTGCGCGAGGGCGTGCTGCAACTCGGTGGTGAGCTTGGCGACGAGCGCGTCGTCACCCGATAACTGCCCTGTCTGATTTCCGGCGGCATGAATGATGCTTGCCCTTGGGGGGTGGTGTCGGGCTCTTTCAGATCTGAATGCGATAGGGCCCGATTCGGAATTTTTTATTCAAAGTGGGCTGTAAGCAACAGAAATAATTGAACTTTTTGTTGCATTTCCGAGTTTCGCTGGTAGGATGGCGGCGAATTGCTCCTAAAAAGGACTGGATTTGTTTGATCTAAAGGGTTCCATGGCTGTTCGGCGGGCGTTGCGTGGCCTTTGCGTTGGGGCGGTGAGCCTCGGGCTGGTCGCTCCCGTGTTGCCCGTGGCGGCCCAGTCGAACGGCACGTCCACGGCGCCCAAGCAAACCTCCAAGCAGGCGCAGGCTCCGAAGAAGGCACAGCAGACCAAGGCACAGCAGAAGAAAACCCAGCAGGCCAAGAAAAAGACACAGCAGGCCAAGAAGAAGTCGCAACAGACCAAGAAGGTCGCCCGCACGCCCCGCAATCCCAATGACCGCATGTCCGCCGGCAGCAAGCTTGGTCTGCAGTCGGCCATGACCGAGGCGAGCCTGAAGTCCAGTTCGGTGCTGGTGGTTGATCAGATCTCCGGCGAGGTCCTCTTTGAGAAGAACCCCGATTCGGTGCTGCCCATTGCCTCCATCACGAAGCTCATGACGGCGCTCGTCGTGGCCGAGGCCGATCTGCCCATGTCTGAAATGCTTCGCATCACGCAGGAGGATGCGGACCTTGAGAAGGGTGTGGGCTCACGCCTGCGCGTGGGCACCCGTCTGACGCGTGGTGAACTCATGCACCTCGCGCTCATGTCCTCCGAGAATCGTGCCGCCCACGCACTGGGCCGCACCTACCCCGGGGGCATGGATGCCTTCGTGGTGGCCATGAACATCAAGGCACGCCAGCTGGGCATGTCGGCGACCCAGTTCACCGAGCCCACAGGCCTGAATGCCGGAAACGTCTCCTCCCCGCGAGACCTTGTGCGGCTGGTGGAAGAGGCCTACCTGGTGCCGCTCATTCGTGAGTACTCCACGGCCCAGAACCTCATGGTGCGGGTGGGCAGCCGGTCTCAGCAGTTCCGGAACTCCAACGCACTGGTGCGCACGGAGGCCTGGGAGCTGGGTCTCTCCAAGACTGGTTTCATTCGAGAGGCCGGGCGTTGTCTGGTCATGCAGGCCGAGGTGGAGCGTCGCCCAGTGATTCTGGTCATGCTCGATGCACCGGGTACACAGCACCGCCTGCGCGATGCCGAGATGATTCGGCGCTGGCTGATCCAGCAGGCCGAAAAGCCCAGCAAGCTCGTTTCGAAGGCGCCTGCGGCCTAATGCTCCCCGGCCACCCCGTGGCCCAGCGCGTTCGAAATCTCCAAGGCAGTCTCCCGAAGGGCATCCACCCAGCCGTCATTGGCGCGGTCTGCCGGCGCTGAAATCGACAGGCCCGCCACCAGGCTGCCTGCGTCGTCTCGTATGGCCGCGGCAATGCAGCGCACACCCATCTCGAGTTCCTCGTTATCGCGGGCAAAGCCGTTGGATCGCACGAGGTCGAGCTCCTTTTCCAGTTGCTGGATCTCGGTGATGCTGTTGCGGGTCTGGCCGGCCAGACCCGTGCGCATGCTGTAAGACCGCACCGCGCGGGCGTCTTCCACGGCCAGAAAGAGCTTGCCCGTGGAGGTGAGGTGCAGTGGGGCTCGCCCGCCAATGGCACGCACCACCTGCATGCCCGAGCGCTCGCTCACAGCACGCTCCACATACACAATTTCGTCGCCCTGGCGCACGGCCAGGTTGATGGTCTCGCCGGTGAGCTTGTGCAGCTCTCGCATGGGGCCTGCGGCTGCGTCCCGCACATTAAGCCGCGCCTTGACCAGGTTGCCCAGTTCCAGCAGCCGCATGCCCAGCTGGTAGTGGCCTGGCTCGGTGCGGTCGACCATGCGCACGATCACCAGGTCGTTGAGGATGCGGTGGGCCGTCGAGGGATGCAGGCCTGTGGCCTGGGCCAGGGCCTTGAGCGAGACCGGCTCGGACTGCCTGGCCAGGACATCCAGGAGCGCATTGAGCCGCTCGATGACCTGGATCGAGGGGCTGGCGGGAACAACGGGTGAGGACGTGAGGCTCATAGGGACTTTGTGGTGGCAGAATGGAAGTTTACAAAGGGATGTCGTTCATGTCTGTAGAAATCACGCCAGTCGTGCCGCAGAACCCTCGTGTGGCGCTCTATGTGACATGTCTGGTGGACCTCATGCGGCCCGAGATCGGCTTTGCGGCCATCAAGCTGCTGGAGCATGCGGGCTGTGAGGTGGTGGTGCCCGAGGGCCAGACCTGCTGCGGCCAGCCCGCCTACAATGCCGGCGATCGCCCCGCTGCCCATCGGCTCGCCGAGCGCGTGCTCGAGCAGCTCGAGGGCTACGACTACGTGGTGGTGCCATCGGGCTCCTGTGGCGGCATGATCAAGACGCACTACCTCGAACTCTTCTCAGACGACCCGAGCCTTCGCACCCGCATGAATGAGCTCGCGCCCAAGGTCTATGAGCTCACCGACTTCCTCTCCACTGTTATGAAGCTCGAGGACATTCCTGGCCGGGCCGAGGGCTGTGTCACGTATCACGACAGCTGCAGTGGCCTGCGCGAGCTCGGTGTTCAGGCCCAGCCGCGGGCACTGCTCGCGAAGATTCCTGGCCTCACCGTGGCCGAGATGCGCGACAGCCGAGGCTGCTGCGGCTTTGGGGGCACCTTCTCCTTAAAGTACGGCAATGTGTCTGCGGCCATTGCCGATGAGAA
>JBEARM010000005.1:0-29570 GCA_041163175.1 Pseudomonadota bacterium
GTTCGGGGCCACGGCCACCACCGGCATGTCTGCATCCACCAAGGCCAACGGCCCATGCTTGAGTTCTCCAGCTGCGTAGGCTTCCGCGTGGATGTAACTGATCTCCTTGAGCTTGAGGGCCCCCTCCATTGCAATGGGGGCATGGATGCCACGCCCGAGAAACAGCGCATGCGACTTGTTTGTGAACTCGAGGGCCCAGGCCTTGAACTGGTCTTCTGCTGCGAGCACTGCGGCCAGTGCCGCAGGCAGGTGCCGCAGTGCCGATAGGTGCTGGGCCTCGTCGTCTGCAGTGAGACGGCCCTGCGCCTTGGCCAGGCAGAGCGTGAGGAGAAACAGTGCAGCCAGTTGCGTGGTGAAGGCCTTGGTGGAGGCCACGCCGATCTCGGGGCCCGCACGCGTCAGGAATCGAAGCTTGGCCGCCCGAATTAGGGAAGACTCTGGCACGTTGCAGATCGCCAGAGTGTCCGTGAGTCCCTGGCCCTGGGCATGGGCCAGGGCCGCCAGGGTGTCGGCGGTCTCTCCGGATTGAGAGATGGTGATCACCAGGGTGTTGGCCTGGGCCACGCTGTCGCGGTATCGGTACTCGCTGGCAATCTCCACGGTACAAGGCAGTCGCGCCACCGACTCCAGCCAGTATCGGGCCACCAGGCCGGCATGTAGGCTCGTGCCGCAGGCCAGAATCAGCACGTGTCGGCATTGGGCAAAGACGGTGTCGGCCTCGCTACCAAAGAGCGCCGGCGAGAGGCTTGTTGCGCCAGTGACCATCTCCAGGGTGGCGGCGACGGCACCGGGCTGCTCGGCCATCTCTTTCTGCATGTAGTGCTGATACGGCCCCAGGCTGACATCGTCGAGGCTGAGATCGGTCTGCACCACGGGGCGGGTCACCGGTTGGCCGTCTCGGTCTTCCACCTGATAGGACACCTGGCCAGCCGGGGTGGGTCGATGAAAGGCCACGAGGTCGCCGTCTTCGAGGTAGACCATCGACTGCGTGACCTGCAGGAGGGCAGAGGCGTCGGATGCGATGTAGGCCTCATGGGGCTGCTGGCCCACGCCAATGAGCAGGGGGGCTCCCAGACGGGTCGCCACCAGGCGGCCCGGGTCTTGGCTGCTGATGGCCGCCAGGGCATAGGCGCCTTTGAGCCGCTGGCAGACGGCCCGCAGGGCCGCGGCCAGGTCGATGGATTGGCGCCGGGCTTGGTGCAGCAGGTGCACCACCACCTCGGTGTCGGTTTGGGACTCAAAGGCGTAGCCGGCCGACTCGAGTTCGGCCCGAAGGCTCTGGTGGTTCTCGATGATGCCGTTGTGAACCAGGCAGATCTCGAGCCCGTGGCCGCTGGAGAGGTGGGGGTGGGCGTTGTCCTGTGTGACCGCCCCGTGAGTGGCCCAGCGGGTGTGGGCAATGCCGATGTCCGCCGACAGACCCTCGGCCGCGGCAGCCAACTCTGCAACCCGGCCGACGGCGCGAACGCGCGAGACCGTGTCGCCCTCGAGCAGCGCGAGCCCTGCGGAGTCGTAGCCCCGGTATTCGAGTTGGCGAAGGCCTTCGATCAGGAAGGGCGTGATGTTCTGGGCGGCGACGGCGCCGACAATGCCACACATCTGGTGATTCTCTCCGCTGGGTCTGGGTGGTGGAGGAGCTGCTGAGCAGGGGCGTCAGGCCCTCATGCTAATGCGATTTCTTCTGGGGCCGCTTCCACTTGGAAATTGAGGCCTGCCTGGCTCGAGACAGGGTGAGCTGGTGGGCCGGTGCATCGCTGGTGAGTGTGGTGCCGGCCGCCAGCGTGGCGCCCTCGTGCACGACCACGGGTGCCACCAGCTGGGTGTCAGAGCCAATGAAGACATCGTCTTCAATGATGGTGCGATGCTTCTCGGCGCCATCGTAGTTGCACGTGATGGTGCCTGCGCCAATGTTGACGCGGGCGCCCACCGTGCTGTCGCCCACATAAGACAGGTGATTGGCCTTGCTATACGGCCCGATCTGGCTGTTCTTCACCTCGGTGAAGTTGCCAATGTGGCAGCCCTCGGCCAGGCGTGTCCCAGGCCGAAGCCGGGCGAAAGGCCCTACGACCGCCTCGCGGCCCAACGCAGCGCCATCGAGGTGGCTGAAGGCCTCTACCCGCGCGCCGGGCCCCACCTCGACATCTCGCAGCACCACATAGGCACCGATCTGTGCGCCGGCCCGCAGGACCACGTTGCCCTCAAAGACACAGCCAATGTCGATTCGCACCCCCGGCTCACAGTGCAGGCTTCCTCGCACATCAAATCGTGATGGGTCTGCAATGTCGATGCCTGCCAGGAGCCAGTCTTGCGCCAGCCGTCGCTGGTGGCGTCGCTCGAGATCTGCCCGCTGCACAAGGTTGTTCACCCCCAGAAAGGCGTCTGGGTCTTGGCAGGGCAGGCCCACCACCCGTCGGCCTTCAGCGACCGCCATGCCAATGACGTCGGTGAGGTAGTACTCGGCCTGTGCATTCTTGTTGTCGAGGCCATGAACCCAACGGCCGAGCTCGGCAGTGGGGGCGACCAGCACCCCGGTGTTGATCTCGCGCATCTGACGCTGCGCGGGCGTGGCATCGCGCTCTTCCACCGAGCCAGACACTTGATCTTGGCTGTTTCGAAGGATGCGGCCGTAGCCGGTGGGGTCGTCGACCACAGCCGTGAGCACGGCGATCTGGTCTTGGGCCTCGGCGGCCGCCACCAGTGCCTTGAGCACATCGGCCCGCATCAGTGGTACGTCGCCATAGAGCACCAGGGTGAGGCTGAGCGATGGATCGATGCTGGGCCATGCGGCGGCCACGGCGTGGCCTGTGCCCTGTGGAGGGTCTTGCAAGGCAAAGCACAGTTGGTCTGCCTGCAGGGGGAGGCCGAAGCCCGCAACGGCCGCGCGCACCTGGTCGGCACCATGGCCCACCACAATGGTCAGGCGCGTCGCACCCGTGGCGAGGGCCGTGCGACAGACATGCTCCAGCATGGGCCGCCCACCGATCGGGTGCAACACCTTGGGCAGGCTCGAATGCATGCGCTTGCCCTGCCCCGCGGCAAGAATGACGACATTCAACGTGCACCTCCTCGAGGAATCAGTGAGCCAACGACCATTCCCACCGCACTCATCAGCAGGCCGATGAGCTGGGGCTCCACCAGCAATTCTGCACCCGAGAACTCCAGCAGCAGCCAGGTGCCCAGGCCCATGGAGATGGACAGTGTGGCCCCGAGGTTGTTGGCCCGCCTCCAGAAGAGGCCGGCCGCCAGAGGCACGAATGCACCTGCCAGCGTGATGCGGTAGGCGTTCTCCACCATGCTGTGAATGCTCTCATCGGTGAGCAGGGCGTAGGCCGTCACCAGGAGGGTGAAGACAAAGACCGTGATGCGGGTGGTGAGCAGCAGCTGACGATCGGTCATGTTGGGCACGGCACCCTTGATGACGTTTTCTGCAAAGGTGACCGACGGTGCAAGCAAGGTGCCGGAGGCCGTGCTCATGATCACCGACAGCAGGGCGCCGAAGAAGACCACCTGCACCCAGAAGGGCATGTGCTGGGCCACCAGGCTGGGCAGCACCAGCTGAGAATCGTCGGCCATGAGCCGCGCGGTGGTCTCTGGGTCGATCAGGGTTGCTGCGTAGGCCAGAAAGAGCGGGATGGCGGCAAAGAAGAAGTAGGCCACGCCGCCCAGGGTGGTGGCCCAGACGGCCACACGTTCAGACTTCGAGGCATTGACCCGCTGGAAGACATCCTGCTGCGGGATGGAGCCCAAGGCCATCGTGAGCAGGGCCGCGATCCAGCCGAGCATGTCGAGCATGTCGAGGCTGGGCAGCCATTCAAACTTCCCTTCGGCCGCCGCCTTGCTGATCACCGTGGACATGCCACCGGCCATCTCACCGGCCATGCTCGTCACGATGAGCAGGCCCACCACAATCACAATCATCTGAACAAACGTGGTGGCCGCCACGGACCACATGCCACCAAAGAGCGTGTAGACCAGGACCACGGCCGCGCCAATGAGCATGCCCTCGTTCATGGAGATGAGGTCGTTCGAGAGCACGTTAAAGACCAGGCCCAGGGCCGTGATCTGGGCCGAGACCCAGCCCAGGTAGGAGACCACGATGCACAGGGAGATGATGAGTTCGGTCTGCCGGTTGTAGCGCACCCGGAAGAAGTCGCCCAGGGTCATGAGCTTCATTCGGTACAACGGCAGGGCAAAGACCAGGCCAAAGAGCACCAGGCAGACCGAAGCCCCGAGGGGGTCAGAGATCAGCCCGCGGAAGCCCTCCTCCAGAAATGTGGCGGAGATGCCCAGCACGGTCTCCGCGCCAAACCAGGTGGCAAAGACCATGGCGAGCACCACCGGCATGGGCAGGTTGCGGCCCGCGGTGATGTAGTCACTCGCGCTATGCACCTGCCTGGCGGCCACCAGACCGATCGCAATGGAGACCAGTAGGTAGAGGCCAACGAGTGTCAAGAGCATGGTGAAGGATCCTCCTTGCTGGGTGAGGGTTGTTTTAGGTGGGGGGCAATGCCGTGGGCGGCCAGATCGATGGGATGACCAGCGCGAGCAGGCTGATGGCGAGGATTAGCACTAGGGCCTGCAGCCAACGCCGGGTCTGGCGGGTTTCCTGCAAGAGCCGTTCGAACTGTTCCGCCGAGGCATCGGTCTTGGGCTGGCTGGCCACGGTGAGCGCTGCATGGGCAAGCCGCGGCAGCTGTGGGAGAAGCTGCGCCCAGCGGCCGGCCTCGAGCAGGGTGTTCTGCTTGAGGGCTTCCAGGCCAATCTGCTCCTTCATCCAACGCTCCAGGAAGGGCTTGGCGGTGACCCAGAGATCAAGGTCTGGGTCGAGCTGTCGGCCCAGACCCTCGATGTTGAGCAGGGTCTTCTGGAGCAGCACCAGCTGAGGCTGAATTTCCACATTGAATCGTCGAGATGCTTGGAAGAGTCGCAGGAGCACCTGGCCCAGGGAAATCTCTTTGAGTGGCCGATCGAAGAAGGGTTCACAGACGGCCCGTACCGACGCCTCGAGTGCCTCGACCCGGGTATTTGCAGGGGCCCAGCCCGACTCCACGTGCAGTTCTGCCACCCGGCGGTAGTCACGCCGAAAGAAGGCCAGGAAATTCTGAGCCAGGTAGTTCTTGTCGAAGGCCGACAGGGTGCCCACGATGCCGAAATCCAGGGCGATGTAATGGCCGAAGTGGGGGCCGCGGTCGGCCACCAAAATATTGCCCGGGTGCATGTCGGCATGGAAGTAGCCGTCTCGAAAGACCTGGGTGAAGAAGATCTCTACGCCCTCGCGAGAGAGCTGTTTGAGGTCGATGCCAGCGTCTCTTAGCCGTTGCATGCGGTTGATGGGAATGCCGTAGACCCGCTCCATCACGATGACATCGGGGCGGCAGAGGTCCCAGATCATCTCAGGGATCAGCAGCAGGCTAGAGCCTGCAAAGTTGCGACGCAGCTGGGCGGCATTGGCGGCCTCTCGAACCAGGTCGAGCTCGTCGTGCAGGTAGTGGTCGAACTCATCGACCACCTCGCGAGGCTTGAGGCGTCGGCCATCGGAGGAGAAGCGCTCCACCACCTGGGCAAAGAGCCTTAGTAGGGCGAGGTCCTTGTCGATGATGTGGGCCATGCCGGGTCGCAGCACCTTGACCGCCACTTCCCGGCCACCCTTGAGTCGGGCGAAGTGCACCTGGGCAATCGAGGCACTGGCCACCGGCGTGGACTCAAAGGATTCGAAAAGCTCGTTGATGGACTGGCCAAAGGCCGCCTCGATGGTGGCGATGGCCAGCTGAGAATCGAAGGGGGGCACCTGGTCTTGAAGCAGGGCGAGTTCATCTGCGATGTCGGGTGCCAGCAGGTCGCGACGCGTCGAGAGGACCTGCCCGAATTTGACGAAAATCGGACCAAGGCTCTCCAGGGCCTCACGGATGCGGCTGCCGCGGCTCTTGTCGAACCGTCGGCCGAATCGCAGCACGGCCAGCAGGATGCTCAGCAGCCGAGAGTCCAGCCCACGCTGGGCGCCATCGACGGCAAGCTGATCGAGCCCGTGGCGCCAGACCACCAGCAGGATGGTGAGCATCCGAAGCAAGGAGGTCATGGCGTGGGCCGCCCCAGGTCTTGGAAAGGAAAGAGGCTGCGGTCGAGCAGGTGCGAGGGCACCACGCGGCCCAGGGCCTGAAACATGGATTCAATGCGGCCGGGGTGTTGGCGCTGCCAGTCCTGCAGCATGCGTTTGATCTGTTGACGCTGAAGGTTCTCCTGCGAGCCGCAGAGGTCGCAGGGAATGATGGGAAAGCCGCGGGCCTGCGCCCAGGCCTCCAGGTCTTGCTCCTCCACATAGGCCAAGGGACGAATGACGGTGTGGCGGCCGTCGTCGGAGAGCAGCTTCGGTGGCATGGTCTTGAGGGTGCCGCCAAAGAACAGGTTGAGAAAGAAGGTCTCCAGGATGTCATCCCGGTGATGGCCCAGGGCAATCTTGGTGGCCCCGAGTTCGTCGGCCACCCGGTACAGCACCCCTCTGCGAAGCCGCGAGCAGAGCGAGCACATGGTCTGGCCCTCCGGAATCACGCGCTTCACAATGCTGTGGGTGTCCTGGGTCTCGATGTGAAAGGGCACGCCCAACGCCTGCAGGTAATTGGGCAGGACATCGGTCGGGAAGCCAGGATGGCCCTGGTCGAGGTTGACGGCGATCAGTTCAAAGTCGATGGGCGCACGGGCCCGCAGCGACATGAGAATGTCCAGCAGCCCGTAGCTGTCCTTCCCACCGGAGAGGCAGACCATGACCTTGTCGCCCGCCTCGATCATCTGAAAGTCGGCAATGGCCTCGCCCACAAGACGGTGCAGGCGTTTGGACCGCTTGTTGTGCTCGGTCTCCGCACGCCGTCCGTCCTGCGGCAGGGTCTCGAGCAGGCGGGCTACAGAGACGGTTGCCATGCAAAGACCTCAATGCCGACGGTGTCGCAGTCGGGGTAGACATCTGGCTTCTCGGTGCTCACCTTGACGGCCCGCACCTGGGCTTTCGAAAGGCACAAGGCCACGATGCGATCGAGCAGTGTTTCTTGAAGGTTGTAATGCTGCTCGGCGGCGACCTCGAGCACACCCATGCGAATGAAGTCGTAATCGAGCACGTCATCGACCGCATCGCTCTGCGAGGTCGATTGGGCGATGGGCACGAAGAGCTCCACGTTCATGCGCAGCCGCTGCGCCTTCTGTCGCTCATGCGCATGAAAGCCAATCGAGGCCTGAACGCACAGGCCGTGGAGAAAAATTCGACGGCAGTCGGCCAGTCGTGGGTCCAGCAGCATGGTCATCGGGTGGTGAACATGACGTCACGGGCCGAGGGGCTCAGGTGCTGACCTCCATCGACCAGCACCGTGGTGCCGGTGACAGCCCGAGCCTGCGCCAGCCAGGCCACCGCGTCCGCCACCTCCTGTGCGGTGCTCGACTGGCCCAAGGGCGTCTCCTGGTGGGCCCGTTCAAACTCGGCCTGTGTCTGGTCGGCCGAGGGCAGGCTGATGCCCGGAGACACCCCCAAGACTCGAAGCGCTGGGGCCAGGGCCTGGGCCATCAGGCGGGTGGCGTGCTCCAGGGCCGCCTTGGAGACCGTGTAGCTGAAGAAGTCGGGGTTTGGATTGACCAGCTTTTGGTCGAGCAGGTTGATGACTGCGGCCATGGGCATGACGCCATGGCCCTGCTCGGCGGCGCGGTCGCAGGCGCGATGCAATGCCTGGGTGAGTCGGATGGGCGCCATGAGGTTGGTGGTCAGGTGCCGAGACAGGCTGGCGGGGGTGGCCGTGTTGGCGAGGTCGAATTCAAAACGTGCTGCATTGTTGACCAGCAGGCCCACGGCACCCACCTGTGTCTCCAGGTCGTGCCACCAGGCATCGAGTGCGGCGTCGTCTCCGAGGGTGTCGAGGTCGAGTGCCACGGTGGTGGCGACACCGCCCGCATCAGAAATTTGGCGAGCCAGGGCCCGTGCCTCGGTGGCCGATGCCCGATGGCCAATGGCCAACTGCCAACCGTCCTCGGCCAGCCGCAGTGCGATGGCCTGGCCGAGTCGTTTGGCCCCGCCAGTGACCAAGGCCACTGGGCGCGTTCTGGGAAGGGGCTTGGGGGGTCGGGCAGGCATCCCGCAAGTGTAGCTTTGATAACCTGCCGCCATGGTCTCCACCCTTGACGATGCACTGTGTGCAGAGGCTTCATCCCTCGGTGGTTGGCTGCCCTTTGATGCCTTCATGGAACTGGCCCTGCACCACCCGACGCAAGGCTATTACGCGGTGCCGGCGGGCCCGACAGGCCCATTCGGCGCGTGCGGCGATTTCGTCACGGCGCCCATGCTGGGCCCTTGGATGGCCCATGCGATGGCCCGGCGGTTCGAGGCCCTGACAGACTTGGCAGCCAGCCAGGGGCGTGCCTGCGCCCTGGGTCTTCGGGAGTTTGGCCCCGGAACCGGTCAACTGATGGCAGACATCCTCGCAGTGCTTTGGTCCCGTGGGGTTCTGCCCGAGCGGGTGGAGCTGATTGAGCGCAGCGGTGGCCTTCAGGCCCGCCAGCAGGACACCCTTCGCTCGGTGTTGCAGGCGCTGGATCCGGCCGCCTGGTCGGCGCTAGAGCCCCGCATCGTCTGGCCGGGCCGCTGGCCAGAGGAGACCGCGCCGCCATTTGACGGACTGGCCTTGGCCAATGAAGTGGCCGACGCCCTGCCGGTGAAACGCTTTGAGTGGCGGGGTTCGAACGATGTGCTGGAGTGGGGTGTGGTGAGGTCCTCCAGGACCGGTGAGCCTGCCTGGGCCTGGGAGTCCCGGCCGGCCCAAGGGCCGCTGCTCGAGGCCGTAATGGCCCGCCACGCGCAGGTCGCTGACCGCCTGGGTCCATGGCGAGTGGGCCATCTGGGGGAATGGTGCCCAAGCCTGCCGGCCTGGGCCAGCACAGCCGTGGGGAATGTTCGTTGGGGGGAGATGCTGTTCATCGATTATGGCTATGAGCGTCTGGAACTCGACCATCCCGACCGCAGCGGAGGAACCCTGGCGGGCCATCAGGCCCACCGTCGGGTCGATGATCCTGTGGCCTGGTTGGCCTTGCCAGGTCAGATGGACCTGACAGCCCATGTGGACTTCTCCGCGCTGGCCCAGGCTGCGCGCGCAGGGGCTGCGTCCTCGGTGGTGGTGCAGACCCAGGCCGCCTGGCTGTTAGACCAAGGCCTGCTCGATGTGGCGACCGATCTGCTCTTTGAAGGCGGCGCGGGGGCCCCGCCTGCGGAGCCCTCAAGGCTGCGCGCGCTCTCGCAACTTCAGACCCTGTTGTCGGACGATGGCATGGGCCAGCGATTTCTTGCGCTCACAGCCTTCAGAGGCCAGCCAGATCCTTTGTCGCCATTGCGGTGAGCTGTTCGAGGCGGGCCTGGGCGACCGCCTCCGCAATTGACTGACCCTTGGACTGGGCCTGCTGGGCCGCCGCACCCACGGGTGTCTGAAGCAGTTCGTGCACCTGTTGGGCCAGATGTTCACAGGCCTGGGCGGGCTGGTTGTGCAGCAGGCGGCCGAGATGAATCAGTGCAGCCAGGCGCTCTGGACGTCGGAAGAGGTCTGCTCTCTGGCACCAGTGTAGACAGCGACCTGCCCACTGGGCTGGTGGCTCCGCTGGCCCACGCAAGGGCGTCTGGTCCAAGCCTGCGGCGAGCATCTGCACCCACTCATGGACGGCCTTGGGCACCACGGCCGACATCGGCTCGGGCAGTCCCTCGGCCCAGAGCACCGCTGCGGTGATGAGGGGGTCGGTCTTTGCCAGGGCCAGGGTCTCCAGCTGCGCCAGGCGCGTCTGCGTTGGCGCAGGGGCCTGCATGATGCGCGGCCAGGCACCCACGGTCACCAAGAGCTCGACCAGCCGTTGTGGCGCCGCCTCGGAGAGGCCTTTGAGCACCTCCTGCCAGACACGCTCGGCCACCAGGTTGTCGGCCTCACCGGCGTTCACCATGCCTGTGCAGAGTGCAGCCGTGTCGGCGTCCACCTGGGCCCACGGCCATCGGGCCATGAACCGGGCCAGTCGCAGGAGTCGAACCGGGTCCTCCTGAAAGGCGGGGCTGACATGCCGAAGGCGTTGCCGCTGGAGATCGGCATGGCCGCCGTGTGGGTCGTGCAGCTCGCCCTGCTCGTCAACGGCCATGGCATTGATGGTCAGGTCGCGGCGAAGCAGGTCGTCCTCGAGGGTGACGCTGGCATCGGCCTGAAATTGAAAGCCGTGATAGCCCACGCCATTTTTGCGTTCGGTACGGGCAAGCGCATATTCGGCCTGGCTAGTCGGATGCAGGAAGACGGGAAAATCGCGGCCCACGGGCCGAAAGCCCGCATCCAGCATGGCCTGCGGGGTGGCGCCCACCACGAGAAAGTCATGGTCGGCGCTGTGCTCGCCGAGCAGCGCATCCCGGACGGCGCCGCCCACGCAATAGAGGGAGACTGTTTTGGGCAGCCGGGCACAGACGGGGTCTGTTCGCTGCGGGGCCAGGGCCCGCAGCCGTGCGGCAGAATCCTCGTGGGGTGCAGTCAATCCTGGAGCAGGCGCGTGGTTCGTCGCTGCAGCAATCGCCCACGCACCGTCTGGCCACCCAGGAACAAGGGCGCCATGGCATGCAGGCTCATCGGGGCTCGTATGCCGAGCGCCGCAGACAAGGGCTCGGCCGAGACATTGGGCACGCTGGCTGAGGCGAGGTTGTCGCGGGAGATCAGCGGCCGGCCGGGCAGGTGTTCCATGACCAGGGCCTGAAGCCAGGAGAGGCTGTCGGGCAAAGGAAGAATGGGCCGTGGGTGTCCGCTGTAGACGCCGGCCCAATGAACAATTTCGTAGAGGCTCAGTACGTCGGGGCCCACCACGTCGTAGACCTGGCCAATGGTTTTTGGGTTCTCGATGACATTGCAGACCGCATGGGCCAGGTCGCCGACATAGACCGGCTGGAACTTGGCGTGAGGCGTGGCCAGCGGCACGATTGGCATGATGGCCTGTAATCGTGCGAACAGCCGCAGGAACTGGTCTCCAGGCCCGAAGACCACCGAGGGCCGCAGGATGGTGAGGTCCAGGCCGTGCACGCCCCGAAGGGCCGCCTCCCCAGCAGCCTTCGAGCGCAGGTACATGGAGGGTGCGTGGTCTGAGACCCCCAGTGCGCTGATCTGAATGAGTCGACGAACGCCCTGCCGGGTCATGCAACGGGCCAGGCGCGACGGCAGCTTCACATGGGCTTCATCAAAGTCCGGCCCCCAGGGGCGTCCTGGCTTGCTGTGCAAAAGGCCCACCAGGTTGACCACCTGGCTAGCACCGGCCAGGGCGTCGCCAAGGGCGCCTTCTTCGCGGGGGTCGAGGGTGACAATCTCGATGCCAGGCAGGCTCCAGAGGGCTCGCGCCCGGCTTCGGGAGCGGGTGAGGATGCGCACAGCACCGGCCGCGCCGCCCGCTCGGGAGACCAATTCGGCGGCAATGGCCTGGCCAATGAAGCCCGCCCCTCCAACAATGACTGTCTTGCGAGGTGTTTCCATCTGATGCGAGTCCTTAGGGGTTTACCGCCAGGCGGCTTGAGCCCGGCCCGATCTGGGCGAGCCACTCGTTGAGCAAGTTTGAAGTCTCGGATTGTCTCAGCAAACCCTGGTAGACCGCTGTGTTGGCGAGCACCTGTTTCACGTAGCCACGGGTCTCGGAAAAAGGAATG
Source organism: Pseudomonadota bacterium (assembly GCA_041163175.1). Lineage (GTDB taxonomy): Bacteria > Pseudomonadota > Gammaproteobacteria > Burkholderiales > Burkholderiaceae_A > Hahnella. The sequence goes on from JBEARM010000005.1 coordinate 11,672, forward strand.
GACTCGGCAAAGGCTGCGCCTGGAATGGTCTGGGTGAGCTGGCCGGACCAGAGTCGGCTGCGAGAGGGCCCCGCGTTGTAAGCCGCCGTGGCCAGAATGGCAGAGCCTTTGAAGTCTCGTGTGAGGTCTCTCAGGTAATGAATGCCCAGGGAAATGTTGGTCTGGGGCTCCTCGAGTCGGTCGAGCCGAAAGCCCTTGAGCCCCATGTCTCGGGCCACGGACTTGGCCGTTTTGGGCATGAGCTGCATCAGGCCCACGGCCCCGACCGGTGAGCGAACCGCCGGCAGGAAGCGAGACTCTTGCCGCATGAGCCCGAGCACCCAGGCGGTCTCCAGGGGCTCGGCCCGATTGGCCAGGTCGATCTCACGCCGATGGAAGATGGGATAACGCAGGGAGAGGTCGTGAAGCTGTTGGGTTCGAATGGCTGCCGCAATGCCACGGTCAGGATGTCCCGCCTCGAAGGCGAGCTGGCTGGCTGCCAGCAATGCGGCATCGGGGAGGTCTCGAATGAGTCCATTCCACTCCAGAGAAGCCTCTGAGCGCATGCCCAAGGAGGAGAGCTTGAGCCCCCGATAGACACTGGGATGGTCGGCCAGGCGGGCCCGTTGCTCCGCGATCTGTCGTCGTGTCCGGGCGTCGGGTGGGGGCACAAAGATCTGCCGACCCAGGGCCTCGGCTGTGAGAATTTGATAAAAGCCCCAGCCCGGCGGAATAGTGGACCAGATGGCCCGGGCCTGCTCGTGCTGGCCGGTCTGAGCGGCCAGCCAGCCCCGCCAATAGGCCCAATGGTCTTGCTGCTGAAGGCTGGTTGGCATCACTGCGAGGATCTGCCGAAGCGCAGCCCAGTCGCCCATTCGAAGGGAGAGCCTTGCCGCAGATTCGAGCAGCACCGACGGCTGTGAGCCCACCGAACCAAAGCCCTCACGGATGAGCGGCCAGGCTTTGGGGTCGCTTCTCAGCCAGAGGCGGCTGCCGATGGCGAATTGCAGGAAGGCGCGCTGCTCGGCGGAAAAGGTCTTCTGGGTCTTGTCGAGCTGTGCGGCCGCCTGTGTGCTTCGAATCTGCGCCATGGCCAAGAGCCGCAGCACGGACTGCTCGGAGGCCGAAAGCCGTAGGCCCCGTGCAGCAGACCAGAGCTGCTCTGCCGCCTTCAAGTCGCCCTGGGTGGCCATGGCACGAGCCCGGTCTCGCACCCCCTCGGCCTCGATCAGGCCCCGGGCCGCGAGGTCCTCGAGGAGGTCTTGGCAGCCAAGGGTGGACTCCTGCCCCTGGGTGACCGCTAGCAGGCTTGAGGGCTCAAGGTCTGACCGCAGTCGGGCCTGGGCGCAGCGCAGCGGACTAGCGTCGAGGTCTGCCGGAATCTGACGAATGATCTCGCTCGCCTTGGACCAGGGTGCTGACTGCAAGGCCGCCACGCCCCAGTCCCGATACAGCGCTCGAACCAGGACATGGCCCTGGTGGGTCTCTGAGAAGTCTTTGGCCGCATGCTGGGCCGCCTCCGAAAATGGCTGGCCCGTCACCACCAACTGGCTGCGCCAATAGGCTGGCCAGATGCGGAGGGGGTCTTGCCGCAGGGCCTGCTCGGCCTGCAAGAGCCGGGGAATGCTGCGGGCCTCAAAGGCGGCCTTGGCCGAGACCATGGCATGCACAGGGGCCTTGGATGGGGGTGGGTCTCGGGGCTTGGCGCTGACCGGGACCGTGAGGCTGATCAGGGCCAGGGCCAACAGGCTGGAGGTGAAGAAGGTGGGTTGCATCGGTCTACGATAGCCTGGGTTCCCTCAGAATCGAAAGATATGTCGTTGTCTAAAGCTGAAATTGTCTCCATCAAGTCGTCCCTGCGGCGGGAAGCCTTGCAGTCGCGGCAGGCCATGGCGCCAGCGCGCCATGCACAGTCTTCGCTCGACCTGGCCGAGCGGCTTGACGGGCTCCTGGCGGCACAGGGCTGGCAGCGGCCCTTGGTCTTCTGGCCTTGGCGTGCCGAACCCGATCTGAGGAAACTCTGGACGAGGTGGCGCTCCCGCGGCCTGGCCCTTGGGCTGCCCGTGGTGCAGGCCCTCGATGCGCCCCTGGCCCTGGTGGCCTGGGGTCCAGACGATGACTGGACATCCGATGCCCTTGGGCTGCCGGTGCCGGTGCATCAGAAGGCCTTTGACTCAGACTGCTGGGTGGTGCCTTGTGTGGCCGTAGATGCCGAAGGCCATCGGCTCGGCGCAGGCAAGGGCTTTTACGATCGGACTTGGGCGGCCTGGCCGCCAGGCCACCGCCCTCCGGCATTGGTCGGTGTCTGCTTTGAAGAGGCTCGGCAACCGACATCCTTCGGCGAGCCGCATGACCTGCGGCTCGATTGGCTGGTCACGGAGCAGTCGGTTTGGGAGGTCCCAGGCCCAGGGCCTCGATGATGGCCAGCGTGGGCTCGGCCCGGTTCATGGTGTAGAAGTGCAGGCCGGGCACGCCGGCCGTCATGAGCTGATCGACCAGGTCGGTCACCACGGACTGGCCGAACGCCCGGATGGAGGCCAGGTCGTCGCCGTAGCCCATGAGGCGCTGCCGGATCCATCGCGGAATCTCGGCCCCACAGGCATCCGAGAAGCGCGCCAACTGGCTGTGGTTGGTGATGGGCATGATGCCCGGCACGATGGGGATGTCCACGCCCAAGGCATGGGCGTCATCCACGAACCGAAAGTAGGCATCGGTGTTGTAGAAATACTGCGTGATGGCACCCGTGGCACCCGCCTGAACCTTCTCGACAAAACACTGCAGGTCGTGCTGGGCCGATCGCGCCTGCGGGTGAATCTCCGGATAGGCGGCCACCTCGACTTCGAAATGATCACCAAACCGTTCCCGAATGAAACGCACCAGGTCGACCGCATGGGAGAAGCCGCCGGCCTGGCCATAGCCCGAGGGCAGGTCACCCCGCAGGGCCACCAGCCGTGTAATGCCCTGGTTTTTGTAGCCTTCGAGCAAGGCCTGCATCTCGGCCTGGCTTGCGCCGATGCAGGACACGTGCGGCGCAACGGCCGGCAGCAGCGCCTGAAGCTGGGCCACCGTGGCCAGGGTGCCCTCGCGAGTGGACCCTCCGGCCCCGTAGGTGACGGACCCATAACGGGGCCCCAGCGCATGGGCGAGCTGTGACACCGTCTCGCCCAGTTGCGCCTGGGCCGCCGCCGTCTTGGGCGGAAAAAACTCGAGGCTGAACTCCATGATCGCGTGGGCCGACCAGGATCAGTATCGATAGGCGTTGGGCTTGTAAGGGCCGTCCTGAGGGACACCGATGTAGCGCGCCTGCTCGGGCGTGAGCTCGGTCAGCATGGCACCGATCTTCTTGAGATGCAGCCGGGCCACTTTCTCGTCTAGGTGCTTGGGCAGCACATAGACCTTGCCCTTGTCGTAGGCATCCGGGTGGCAGAAGAGCTCGATCTGGGCGATGGTCTGGTTGGCAAAGGAGGAGCTCATCACAAAGCTGGGATGGCCCGTGCCGCAGCCCAGGTTCACCAGACGGCCTTGGGCCAGCAGGATGATGCGCTTGCCGTCCGGGAAAATGACGTGGTCGACCTGCGGCTTGATCTCCTCCCACTTGCACTGGGACAAGGCCGCCACATCGATCTCGTTGTCGAAGTGACCGATGTTGCAGACGATGGCTTGGTCCTTCATCTTGGCCATGTGGGCATGGGTGATGACGCTCTTGTTGCCGGTGGCGGTCACGAAGATGTCGGCCTTGTCGGCGGCGTAGTCCATGGTGACCACGCGGTAGCCTTCCATGGCGGCCTGCAGGGCGCAGATGGGGTCGACCTCGGTGACCCAGACCTGGGCCGAAAGGGCGCGCAGGGCCTGGGCCGAGCCCTTGCCAACGTCGCCGTAGCCGGCCACCACGGCCACCTTGCCAGCAATCATGACGTCGGTGGCGCGCTTGATGGCGTCGACCAGCGATTCACGGCAGCCATAGAGGTTGTCGAATTTGCTCTTGGTGACCGAGTCGTTCACGTTGATGGCCCGGAAGGCGAGCGTGCCCTTGGCAGACATCTCGTTCAGGCGGTGCACGCCCGTGGTGGTTTCTTCGGTCACGCCAATGACGGAATCGAGGTGGCGTTGGTAGAAGCCAGGATCTTTGGCCAACTGGCGACGAATCGACTCAAACAGGCAGGTCTCTTCCTCGCTCGAGGGCTTTCCAAGCACCGAGGGATCGCGGGCTGCATCGGCTCCGAGGTGCAGCAAAAGCGTGGCGTCGCCGCCGTCGTCGAGAATCATGTTGCTGGGCTTGCCATCGGGCCATTCGAAAATGCGATGGGTGTAATCCCAGTACTCGGCCAGGCTCTCACCCTTTTTGGCAAACACGGGCACCCCATTGGCGGCGATGGCGGCAGCCGCATGGTCTTGGGTGGAGAAGATGTTGCAAGAGGCCCAGCGCACCTGTGCACCGAGTGCGGTGAGGGTTTCGATGAGCACAGCCGTTTGAATGGTCATGTGCAGCGAACCGGTGATGCGAGCACCTTTCAGGGGCTGCTTGGCCGCGAATTCTTCCCGGATGGCCATGAGTCCGGGCATCTCGGTCTCAGCAATCTTGATTTCTTTGCGGCCCCAGTCGGCCAGGCCGAGATCGGCAATGACGTAGTCCTGGGTGGAGATTGGTTTGATGACAGCGCTCATCTCGCGCTCCTTTCTTGGTTCAAGTGGATGTCGCGAGCGCCGTTAACCGCCGGATGACATGCTTTTCATCCGGCTGCCCAAGCCTGGGAGAAAGACTCTCGCAGCGCTCCTTGGGCAATTCGCAATTCTCGCCGCGATCGGCCGCCCGGTCAAGGGCGTCCCATCGCGGTGTGAGCGGCCCTTCTAGAGGCAGCGGCTGCGCAGGGCCTCGGCCCGGTCGGTGTGCTCCCAGCTGAACTCGGGCTCCTCACGGCCAAAGTGACCGTAGGCGGCAGTCTTTTGGTAGATGGGCCGCAGCAGGTCGAGCATCTGCACGATGCCTTTGGGCCGCAGGTCGAAGACCTCACGAACAGCCTCGGCGATGCGCTCATCGGACACCACTCCCGTGCCCTCGGTGCTCACCATGATGGAGGTGGGCTGGGCCACGCCGATGGCGTAGCTGATTTGAATAAGGGCCTTTTTGGCCAGGCCAGCCGCCACGATGTTCTTGGCCACATACCGGCCGGCATAGGCGGCGGAGCGGTCGACCTTGGAGGGGTCCTTGCCCGAGAATGCACCACCGCCGTGAGGGGCAGCGCCACCGTAGGTGTCGACGATGATCTTGCGGCCGGTGAGGCCGCAGTCGCCCTGCGGCCCGCCAATCACAAAGCGCCCCGTGGGGTTGACCAGGTACTTCACATTGCCCTTGACCAAGTCCTTGGGCAGCACGGGCTTGATGACCTGTTCGATCACGGCCTCTCGAAGCGCCTCGAGGCCGATGTCTGCATCGTGCTGGGTGGAGAGCACCACGGTGTCGATGGCCACCGGCCGGCCATTCTCGTAGCGCAGGGTCACCTGCGACTTGGCATCGGGCCGCAGCCAGGGCAGTCGGCCATCGCGGCGCAGCAGTGACTGGCGCTCCACCAGGCGGTGGGCGATGTGAATGGCCGCGGGCATGAGGCTCGGGGTTTCATCGCAGGCATAGCCAAACATGAGGCCCTGGTCGCCAGCACCCTGGTCGAGGTTGTCATCCTGGGCCTTGTTCACGCCCTGCGCGATGTCGGGGCTTTGCTTGTCATAGGCCACGAGCACTGCGCAGCCCTTGTGGTCGATGCCGTAGTCGGTGTTGTCGTAGCCGATGCCCTTGAGGGTTTCACGGGCCACCTGGATGTAGTCCACGTTGGCCGTGGTCGTGATCTCGCCGGCCAGCACCACAAGCCCGGTGTTACAAAGCGTTTCGGCGGCCACCCGTGCATGGGGGTCCTGCTCAAAGATGGCGTCGAGAATGGCGTCGGAGATCTGGTCTGCGACCTTGTCGGGGTGTCCTTCAGACACCGATTCCGAGGTGAAGAGATGGCTTGCTTGCATGGTTGGCTCCACATGGATCGTTGGCCTTGCGGCCGCTTACAGCGTGGAGCACAGGGAGACCAGATGCATACGCTTTAGCGGTATTTGAAACGCTCATCGCCCCGCAAGTTGTCGATTAAATCGGCGATTCAGTCACTATAGACCCTATGCAAGCATTGTTCAAAATCGGTGCCCAGCTCCCCCTGTGGCTGCTGCGAGGCCTGGGGCATGCCTTTGGCTGGCTCACCTGGATGGCCTCGGCGCGGTATCGGCGCAGCTTTCGGGCCAACTGGGTGCGGGGCCTCCAGGTGCTGCAGGCCAAGGGCCTTCTGAGGTCTGAGCCGTCGATGGCCGGTGCGATTGGTCGGGCGGGATGGCTGGTGACCGAGCTGCCCAAAATCTGGTGCGACCCCAGGGCTGAGGAGGCCATGCCCATGGAGGGGCTCGCACACCTCGATGCGGTGCTGGCCAGTGGCCGCGGCGCCTTGGTGCTCACCCCCCACCTGGGTGCCTTCGAGCTGGCGCCTCGGGTGATTGGCCGCCATCACCCCATGACAGTGCTCTACCGACCCTCTCGCCAGCCGGCCGTGGAGCGGCTGTTGCAGGCGCTTCGGCCCACACCCGTGGTGAAGACGGCGCCGGCCAATGCGGGCGGTGTTCGGCAGCTCATGCGATGCCTGCGGGCCGGTGAAACGGTGGGCATGCTGCCCGACCAGGTGCCCGGCCAGGGCGACGGGGCATGGGCGCCATTTTTTGGAGAACCCGCCTACACCATGACCCTGCCATTGCGACTCGCCCAGGCCACGGGTGCTGGCATCGTCTGGGCCAGTGCACTGCGCACTTCGGGGGGCTGGCAGCTGGTGCTGGAGCCCTGGGTGCCCGCCGAGGGCTTGTCCCCCGAGGCCGACCTGGGGCCCTGGCTGGCCGCCCTCAATGAGAAGGTCGAGGGCCTGATTGCGCGGGCTCCGCAGGACTACCTCTGGGCCTACAACCGCTTCAAGGTGCCGGCGGGCCGGCCCCCTGCTCATGCGTGAAGGCTTCATTCAGGCTGGGCTCTGGATCGCGGCCTCACTTGCAAGGCTGCCTGGGCCGTTTCGTCGGCGCCTGGAATGGGGCCTGGGCTGGGTCCTGTTCTACATGGTGACTCGTCGGCGGCAGGTCGCGCTTCGGAACCTGGCGCTCTGCCTACCGAGCCTCTCGCCCGAAGTGCGTCGAGACATTGCACGAGCCCACTTCGCTTGTTATGCGCGTGCCTTTTTTGATCGCTTCGCGCTCGGCCAATGCGATGCGCAGACCTTGGCGGGCTGGGTCGAGGTGGTGGATGCCTGGCGGCTGGGGGAACTCAAAGGCCAGCCGGTCATTGTGCTGGCCCCTCACTTTCTGGGCCTTGATGCCGGAGGTGTTCGGCTTCAGCTGCTCACGCAGATCGTGTCGATGTACTCCAGCCAGCCCAGTCAATGCCTCAACGACTGGGTGCTGTCGGTGCGCAGTCGATTCAACGAGCCCATCCTGGTGCCGCGCAACGACGGCATCGCACGACTGGCCCGATTGGTGAGGCGCGGCCTGCCAGCCTACTTCCTGCCGGACATGGACTTCGGTGAGCGCGATGCCGTGTTCGCCACCTTCTTCGGCCAGCCCGCGGCCACGGTGACCAGCGTGGTGCGGCTTGCGCAACTGACGGGTGCGGCCGTGCTGCCCCTGGTGACGACCATGACCGAGACCGGCTATCGGGCCGTCTTCTACCCACCCTGGACCCATGACCGTGATGACGACCTGTTGTCGGCGGTGCAGCGCATGAATGACTTCATCGAGGCACGGGTGCTGGAGGCGCCGAGCCAATACCTCTGGACCCACCGCCGGTTCAAAACCCGGCCCGCCGAGGCCCCGTCGGTCTATGGATAATCCGGGCATGGGCAATCCCTCTGGCATTCCGTTCACCAAGATGCATGGCGCGGGCAACGACTTCATCGTCATTGATGCGCGGGCTGGACTGTCGGCCGATGCGCTGGCCCCCGAGCGCCTGAAGGCCATGGCAGACCGACGCCTGGGCATTGGGGCGGATCAGATCCTTCTGGTGGAGGACTCGCCCGGCCCTGAGGCGGATTTTGTCTACCGAATTTTCAACGCCGATGGCCACGAGGTAGAGCAGTGCGGAAACGGTGCCCGCTGCTTTGCACGCTATGTGGTTGACCATGGCCTGGCCAAAGGCCCCGTGATTCGGGTCAAGACCAAGGCCGGCCTCATTCAGCCTCGGGTGGAGGCCAGCGGCGATGTCACGGTGGACATGGGCGCGCCACGGTGGGAGGCCACGGACTTGCCCTTCGATGTTCAAGGGCTGCCACAGCGCATGGAAGGGGGCCATCCTTTGTATGGCCTGGATGATGCTTCTGGCCAGTGCCACTGGCTCTCTGCAGTCTCGATGGGCAACCCGCACCTGGTGGAGTGGGTGGCGGATGTGGCCGCCTTTCCCGTGGCACAAGCGGGGCCGTGGCTGGAGTCGCATCCGCGCCTGCCCCGTCGGGTCAATGCGGGCTATGCCCAATGGGTGGACGAGGCGACGATTCGCCTTCGCGTCTTTGAGCGTGGGGCGGGTGAAACCCTGTCTTGCGGCACGGGGGCCTGCGCGGCGGTGGTCTCGGGCATGCTGCATGGCCAGCTCAAAAAAGGAGCGGCGGTGTCGGTGTCGACCACCGGCGGCCGCCTGAAGGTGCAGTGGTCTGGCGAGCCTGACGCCAGTGTGTTTCTCACGGGCCCTGCGGCCAATGTCTTTGAAGGAGTCTGGTTCTCATGAGTGCAGTCAACGACGCGGCCGTGGCCGCCTTCCTTCAGGCCCATCCCGATTTTTTTGATCGGTACCCCGACCTGCTCGGAGACCTTGCCATTCCACATGGCCAGTCCAATGGATCCGTCTCGCTCATTGAGCGGCAGACCATCGTGCTGCGTGAACGCATCAAGGCGCTGGAGCTGCGCATGACGTCCATGGTTCACAACGCCCAGGACAATCGCCGGCTCGAGGACCAGCTCATGCTTTGGATTCGGGATCTTCTCCAGGCAGCCGACGCCACGGCCCGGGCCGATGGCATGGCCTCGGGCCTGGCCCAGCGTTTCTCGCTGCCGGCGGCGGCCCTGGCCATTTGGGGGTCCACCGCCAAGAAGAAGGCCTCGGCCTGGCAGGTGGCAGCAGACCACCCCGCGGTGGCCCTGGCCGATGACCTCATGCGGCCCATCTGCCTGCCGGTGAGTGCGCACCAGGCGCAGCTGGCACTGGGCGTGCTCTCGCCAGCGCAGCGCGATGCCGTGCAGGGCGGCTCGGTGGCCATCCTGCCCCTGCGGGTGGGTGCTGCCCCATCGAGCTTTGGCCTGCTGGTTTTTGGCGCACCGGACCCCAGTCGCTTCTCGCCCGACCAGGGAATCGACTTCCTGGAGCGGCTGGCGGAACTCGCGAGTGCTGCCTTGCAGTCCTTGGCCTGCCCGCGGCCCGCCGCGGACTGAGATGGCCACTGGCCCAGAGGACTACCTCGGGCAGTTGGCCCTGCAGCACTACTCTGCCCAGACAATCGATGCCTACCGACGAGACCTTGCGGCCCTGACCGAGGCCCTCGCGGGCTTGCCCTTGGAGGCCTGCACCACGCAACAGCTTCGGCCTCTGCTGGCCAAGATGGCCCAGGCTGGGCTCGCGCCGAGGTCTTTGCGCCGAAGGCTCGCAGCCTGGCGCGGCTACTTCGCCTGGCTGGTGAGCCAGCGGGTCCTGACCCAGAATCCGGTGGCGGCATTGAAGGCACCCAAGGCTGAGCGTTTGCTTCCCAAGGCCCTCTCGGTCGATGCAGCCTGTGCCTACGTCTCGGGTGTACCGGCCACGGAAGACTCGCCCTTTTCCAAATGGCAGGCGGCCCGGGCGCGGGCACTCCTCGAACTTACCTATGCATCGGGCCTTCGGCTCTCGGAGCTTGTGGGCCTGAACCTGGCCCCCTCGGCAGACCCCATGCACGGCTGGGCCGACCTGCAGGAGCAATTGGTCACCGTGGTGGGCAAGGGCCGAAAGACACGGGTGGTGCCCATGGGTGCCCCGGCGGTGGCGGCCTTGCACGACTGGCTCGCGGTGCGGGCAAGCCCATTTGACGCGCAACGCCAGCAGGCATTGGCGGCGCCCAATCAGCCCTTATTTTTGAACCGAAGGGGCGGCCGACTCTCGGGACGTGGCATTGAGCGGGCCTTCACGGCCCAGGCCCAGCAGTCCGGACTTGGCCAGGCCGTGCACCCGCACATGCTGCGGCATTCATTCGCAAGCCACCTGCTGCAGTCCAGCGGAGACCTTCGGGCCGTGCAGGACATGCTCGGCCATGCACAGATCGCCACCACACAGGTCTACACCCACTTGGATTTTCAGCGGCTCTCCTCGGTCTACGACGCCGCCCACCCACGGGCCAAGCGCGTGCAGGCCGACGGCGAGAAGGATGCAAAATAGCCCCATGATTCCTGTCACCATCCTCACCGGCTTTCTGGGTGCCGGCAAAACCACCCTGCTCAAGCGTCTGCTGCAAGAGGAGCACGGCCAGCGCATGGCTGTCATTGAAAACGAGTTCGGTGCGGAGAGCATCGACAACGAACTCCTCTTTGAAGATCGGCAGGAGCGCATTGTGGAGATGAACAATGGCTGCCTGTGCTGCACGGTGCGTGGCGATCTCGTAGAGATGCTGGGCCGCCTGCACGACCGACGCGAGAAGGGCGAAATTTCCTTTGATCGCGTGGTCATTGAGACCACCGGCCTGGCCGAGCCCGGCCCAGTGGCCCAGACCTTCTTCGTCGACGATGCCGTGGCCGAGCGCTATCTGCTCGATGCGGTGATCACGGTGGTCGATGCCCAGCATGGCCCTCAGCAGCTCGATGAGAATGCAGAGGCGCAGGCGCAGGTGGGCTTTGCAGACCGCCTGCTGATCTCCAAGTCAGACCTGGTCACGGCCGAGGCATTGACGCGCCTGCAGGACCGGCTTCGTCGCATGAACCCGCGTGCACCCCAGGCGCTGGTGCATTTTGGAGAGGCGGAGATCGATCAACTGCTCGACATTGGTGGCTTTCATCTCAATGCGGCCTTGGAGATCGACCCCAACTTCCTGGACACCGAGGCCCACCATCACCACACCGACGATGTCAGCTCGTTTGTGTTCAAGGCCGACCAGCCTTTTCACAACGACCGATTCGAGGGCTTCATGTCGGCTGTCTCTCAGGCCTACGGCCCGCAGTTGCTTCGATACAAGGGCGTGCTCTGGATGAAAGACAACGACCACCAGATGGTTTTCCAGGGGGTTCACATGCTGATGGGTGGTGACAAGGGCCGGCCATGGAAGCCTGGCGAGCCACGGCAGAGCAGGATTGTCTTCATCGGCCGGCGTCTGCCGAGGGATACAATCGAGAAGGGCCTGCGCCAATGTCTGGCGCCAGCCTGAAGAAAATAGAAGGTAGCCGTGATGAAGCAAGCAGCATCCAAGACGATCGACACAGAAGAACAGCTCCTGGCCCAGCCAGAGAGCGCCTACATGAGTCCAGCCCAGTTGGACTTCTTTCGCCGCCGGCTCGTGGCCCTTGAGGCTGAGCTGCGTTCGAATGCCGGAGAGACCACCGAGCATCTGCGTGAGACGGTGCTCGTGCCGGACCCGGCAGACCGCGCCACCATCGAGGAGGAGCATGCCCTCGAGCTGCGAACCCGCGACCGGGAGCGCAAGCTCATCAAGAAGGTGCAGCAGGCCCTGGCCAGCATCGATTCCGGCGAGTACGGCTATTGCGAAGAGACGGGCGAGCCCATTGGCTTGCAGCGGCTGCTCGCACGGCCCACAGCCACACTTTCGATCGAGGCCCAGCAGCGGCGGGAGCTGCGGCAAAAGCAGTTCGGCGACTAGACCCCGAGTCCTCTCCCGCCCATCGCCGACCCATGTCAGATTTGACCTCCAGTCAGAAGGTCTCCACGCTGGTGGAGGCCCTGCCTTACATTCGCCGCTTCCATGGCAAGACGGTGGTGGTGAAGTACGGCGGCAACGCCATGACGGACGAAGCCCTCAAGCAAGGCTTTGCCCGAGATGTGGTGCTGCTCAAGCTCGTGGGCATCAACCTGGTGGTGGTTCACGGTGGTGGCCCCCAGATCGAAGACCTGTTGGGCCGTGTCGGCAAGAAGGGCGAGTTCGTGCAGGGCATGCGGGTCACCGATGCCGAGACCATGGACATCGTGGAGATGGTGCTCGCAGGCAAGGTGAACAAAGAAATTGTGGAGCTCATCAACCATGCCGGGGGCAAGGCTGTGGGCCTCACTGGCCAGGATGGCGGCCTGATCCGAGCCCGAAAGCTGGTGCTGCAGGCGGCCGATCAGACCCCAGGGCCCGACATTGGGCAGGTCGGCGAGATTGAGGCGGTGGACCCCCAGGTGATCGCCTCGCTGCTCGAGAGTGGCTTCATCCCAGTCATTGCGCCGATTGGGTCTGGAGCCCACGGTGAAACCTACAACATCAACGCAGACCTCGTGGCAGGAAAGCTCGCCGAAATCCTCAAGGCCGAGAAGCTCATTCTCATGACCAACACCCCTGGCGTGCTCGACAAATCCGGCAATCTGATCACGGGCCTCACCGCCCGCGAGATCGATCACCTCTTTGAGGACGGCACGCTCTCCGGTGGCATGCTGCCGAAGATCAGTTCGGCCTTGGATGCAGCCCGCAGTGGGGTGCAGTCGGTTCACATCATCGATGGCCGTGTGCCCAACAGCCTGCTGCTGGAAATCCTCACCAATGAGGGTGTGGGCACGATGATTCGGTCCCACTGACATGCCCTTGCGCCACGGGCTGGGCCGCATTCGGCCTGGCCGCAGCCGTGATGCGGGCCACGGCCCGGTCTGGCTTCTCGATCTCGACAACACCCTGCACGACGCCAGCCATCGGCTCATGGCCGAGATCAATCGACGCATGACCGACTACATCATGTCTCGGCTGGGCCTGTCTCGTGAGCAGGCCAGTGAACGTCGACAACGCTACTGGCGCCGCTATGGCGCCACGCTCTTGGGACTGGTGGCCCATGACGGCATTGATGCCACCGACTTCCTTCACCAGACCCATCCCGACCACGACCTTCTCGACCACCTGCTGCCCGTTCGGGGCCAGTCACTGCGCATACAACGCCTGCGGGGTCGGCATTGGCTGCTCACCAATGCGCCGCGCCAATACGCCTGGCGGGTGTTGCGCTTCTTAGGCCTTGATCGCCAGTTCGAACGCATCATTTGCGTGGAGGACATGCGAGCCATCGGGCGGCTTCGGCCCAAGCCTTCAGCCTGGCTTTGGCGGCGGCTCGTGCGGCTCACAGGGCGCCCCGCCGGGCAGGTGATTCTCGTGGATGACAGCACCGACAACCTGCGTGGCGCGCACCGGGCGGGCCTTCGGACGGCGCGGGTCTGGGCCTCGGCCGCCCAACGGGCCAAGGGCTGGTCGTTGGGCCGCCCCCCGAGCGCCCAGCGTCCAGTTTTTGCGCATCATCAAGTAAACTGCCTTTCAGCGTTGGCGCGTCTTGGAGACAGCGTCCGCAGGAGAGCCCATGACTGAAGCCGAAGATTCAGCTGAGACCCCTCGCAAGCGGCCCAAGCCGGGCGAGCGCCGCCTGCAGATCCTGCAGGCCATTGCGGCCATGCTGGAGGAGGGAGAGGCTGAGCGGGTCACGACCGCAGCCCTGGCGGCGCGGCTGCAAGTCTCAGAGGCCGCCCTCTACCGACACTTTGCGAGCAAGGCCCAAATGTACGAGGGCCTGCTGGAGTTCATCGAGCAGACCATCTTCGGCCTCATTAATCAGATCGACGCCTCGTCTGAGACCCCCATTCAGAAGGCGCGGGCCATTGTGAACATGCTGCTGGCCTTCGCAGAGAAGAACCCGGGCATGACACGGGTGCTCATCGGTGAGGCCATTGTCTTTGAGCATGCCCGTCTGCAGCAGCGGGTCAATCAGATCATGGATCGCATCGAGGCCTCCTTGCGTCAGACCTTAAAGCTCGAGGCCGTTGAAGGCGGTTCGGCCGACCCGACCAGTCAGGCCAGCCTGGCGATGGGCTTTGTGATGGGCCGTTGGCTTCGATTTGCCAAGACAGGCTTCAAGCAGCATCCAGCAGAGCACTCGGCCGAGATTCTTCCCAGGCTTTTCTAGTCCAACGCAGTTACGCAGGCTTGCTGCTGGTGCCGCAGACGCTGCAGCCAGGATGCCGTGGCACCGTCACCCGAGAAATTTCGAGCCGCTTGGCATCGATGAGGCGCAGTTCACCCACTTGAACGGGAAGCCCCATGAGCAGTTGCAGGGCCTCGTGTGCCTGCATGAGGCCCACCATGCCAGCGGCCGTGGAGAACACCCCGAATGCGCCACAGGCTGCATCAGCGCCCTCTAGGCCGGGTTCAAAGAGGCAGGCATAGCAGCCCGCCTGTGCTGCCTGCGGATCCACCACCAGGAGCTGGCCTGACCACTGAATGACCGAGGCGATCACCAGGGGCTTGTGTGCAGCCACGCAGAGGCGGTTGATGAGCTGTCGGGTCTCAAAGCGATCGGTGCAGTCGAGCACCACATCGGCCTGAGCAATCCAGCCCGGCAGGTTCTCTGCATGGCCGTGTTCGGCCTCGGCCAGAATGCTGCAAAACGGTGCGCGCAGGGCCAGGCACGCCTGGCCAGCCAAGACCTTGGGGCGGCCAACGTCCTGCGGCCCGAACAGTGTCTGCCGAGGCAGGTTGGAGGCATCGACCGTGTCGCCATCGACCCAACGCAATCGCCCGACACCCGCCGCCGCGAGGTACTGGGCAGCCGGGCATCCCAGGCCGCCTGCCCCCACCACCAGGACTTCTGCCGTTCTCAGTCGGCGCAGGGCTGCATCGTCGACCTCCGCCAGCAGGAGCTGGCGGCTGAAGGTTCTCTCCTCGTCGAGTGGGCCAAACTGGGCCACGATGCCCCGCGCTTACTGGGGCTCTGGCGGCGCTGGGTTGGTCGCCACGGGCTGGCCTTGCAACAGGGCCACGGCCTGTTTGAGCTGGTGGTCATCGGCAGAGCCGAATGCAACCGGCTTGCGATCGGCTGCAGGCTCCTTGCCTTGGGTGCGGCTCTGCGCGCTGGAGCCCTGCTCAGGGCCCTGGCCATTGTTGAGGTGCCGGTTCAGGTCGGCCTCACGCAGGCGAAAGCGGTCGGAGATGTCGCCCTCGGCCGTCTCCTCCACCCAGTAGTCAGGCCGGATGCCCTTGGCCTGGATGGATCGGCCTTTGGGTGTGTAGTAGCGGGCCGTGGTGAGCTTGATGGCGGTGTTGCTCGTGAGCGGCAGGATGGTCTGCACCGAGCCCTTTCCGAAGGTCTGTGTGCCGATGACCTTGGCGCGGCCATGGTCTTGGAGGGCGCCCGCCACGATCTCGGAGGCGGATGCCGATCCTGCATTGACCAGGACGGTCATGGGCAGTGACTTGGCCAGCGGATGCAGGTCGGCCAATGGGTCCTTGCCGCCACGCTGATAGTCCTCAGCTCGGGTTCGGAAGCTGCGTTTGGCATCGGGCTGTCGGCCATCGGTGGTCACCACGACCATGTCGCCCGGCAGGAAGGCTGCTGAGACGCCCACGGCCGCATGCAGCAGGCCGCCTGGGTCGTTGCGAAGGTCGAGCACGATCCCCTTGATCGGCTGAGATGGATTGGACTTTGCCTGGGCCAGGAGCTTGTTGAGATGGGACACCATGGTCTCGACGGTGTGCTCTTGGAATTGGGTGATGCGCAGATAGGCGTAGCCGGGCGCAACCCAGTTCGACTTCACACTCTGAACGCGGATCACATCGCGAACAATCGAGATGACGATTGGCTGGTTCACGCCTTTGCGCGAGATGGTGAGCTCGATGCTGGTCTTGGGCTTTCCGCGCATGAGCTTGACCGCATCCTGCAGGCTCATGCCCTTGGTGGCCTTGTCGTTGATCTTGATGATCAGATCGCCGGCCTTCACGCCGGCCCGGTCTGCGGGCGTGTCTTCGATGGGTGAGACCACTTTTACGAAGCCGTCTTCCACCCCAACCTCAATGCCCAGACCGCCAAACTCGCCCTGCGTGCCGACCTGCAGCTCGCGAAAGGCATCAGCGTCGAGATAGGAGGAGTGCGGGTCGAGGCCGGTGAGCATGCCGCTGATGGCCTCGGTGATGAGCTTCTTGTCCTCCACCGACTCGACATAGTTGGACTTGATGGCACCGTAGACCTCTGCAAACTGGCGCAGCTCGTCGACGGGCAGGCTCAGGCGAGACTCGCGTTGGGCCAGGGCCGACAGGCCCACACTCAGAAGCACGCCGCTGATGAGTCCGGTGCCAATCCATCCGGCGATCTTGAGTTTGGAGAGGGTTGCAGTGGTCATGTTCGAGCAGCTTTCAATGAGCGTCCTTGGTGGGCAACCGCCGACATGGCGGCCTCAATCTCTGAGGGATCCGCCAAGTATCGACGAGAAACGAGCGACAGCCCAGCATTGAATTCCAACACCATGGGCTGGGCCGTGGGAATGTTGAGGTCGATGACCTCGTCATCCGAGAGGTTTTCAAGCAGCTTGATCAGGGCGCGAAGCGAGTTGCCATGAGCGGCGATCAGAATGCGCTGGCCCGACCGAAGAGCCGGCACCACACGCTCCTCCCAGAAGGGCCGTACCCGAGCGACGGTGTCTGCAAGGCACTCGGTGGTGGGAATCTCATCGGGCGAGAGGTGGCGATAGCGTGGGTCGTGTCCCTCCCAGCTGGGGCTTGCGCGATCGGCTGGCTCTGGCCGAATGCTGAAGGAGCGACGCCAGATGTGCACCTGGTCCTCGCCATGCAGGCTCGCGGTTTCGGCCTTGTTCAGGCCTGCAAGCGCACCGTAGTGACGCTCGTTGAGGCGCCAGTCTTGTTCAATGGGCACCCAGATGGTGTCGAGCGTGTCGAGCGTGATCCAGCAGGTTCGAATGGCCCGCTTGAGCACCGAGGTGAAGGCCCGGTCGAAGGCAAAACCGCGGTCTTTGAGCAGCAGCCCGGCCCGCCGGGCCTCCTCGCGGCCCGCATCGGTGAGGTCGATGTCGACCCAGCCGGTGAATCGGTTCTCAAGGTTCCATTGGCTTTGACCGTGCCGAAGCAGCACGACAGGAGGGGGCGCAGACATGGTTCAAGATGCTTTCTACAAGTTGGACAGGTTGACCGCATTCTATAATCTGGGGTTCGCGCCACCCGTGGGGAGAAGCACTCTTGCAGTTTTTTACCGACAACATTTTTCTGGTCTTGGCGGCCTTCGTGAGTGGCGGCCTGCTGGTCTGGCCTATGGTCGTTCGCAACACCGTGGCCAAAGAGATCAACACCCTGGCGGCCACCCAACTCCTCAATGGGCGAGATGCCCTGCTGATCGATCTGCGCGAGACCACCGAGCGCACGCGCGGCCTCATTCCCCAGGCCCGGTCCATTCCCAATTCCACTCTCTCGGGTCAGATCGACGCCCTGAAGAAGGATGTTGCATCGGGCGCATCGGCGCCCCGGCCGGTCATCCTGGTCTGCGCCAGCGGCCGCCGCAGCCTCTCGGCGGGCCGAAGCCTTCGCAAGGCTGGCATTGAGGAGGTCTACAGTCTGGAGGGCGGCTTCGATGCCTGGCAACAGGCGGGCCTGCCTGTCTCCTCAAAGGGGGCTACAGCATGAGGCCCGTGGTGATGTACACCACCGCCGTGTGCCCCTTCTGCCAGCGGGCCGAGATGCTGCTCAAGGCCCGCGGTGTGGAGCAGATTGAGAAGATCCGAGTCGACCTCGATCCCGCACAGCGCGATCACATGATGGCCAAAACAGGCCGCCGCACGGTGCCCCAAATTTTCATTGGAGACACCCATGTGGGTGGCTTCGATGACCTCTCAGCCCTCGACCGGGCTGGTGAACTCACGGGGCTGCTGGCCTCTTCCAACTGAAAG
>JBEARM010000006.1:0-30073 GCA_041163175.1 Pseudomonadota bacterium
TCGAAGGCTTCAATCTCGAGCATCTCGTTGACTGGCACGTAGGCCACTTCCTCTAGGCTGGAAAAGCCTTCATCGACCAGGACCTCTGCGACCTCCTGGTCTACATCGAGCTTGGCCATGAAGGTCTCGAGCACCCTCTGGCGTTCCGTCTGCGAACGGGTCTCGGCATCTTCACTGGTCATGATGTTGATCTGCCAGCCGGTGAGCTCGCTGGCCAGCCGAACGTTCTGCCCACCACGGCCGATCGCCACAGCGAGCTCCGTCTCCTCGACAACAACATCCATTGCATGACGCTCCTCGTCGACAACGATCGAGGAGACATTGGCTGGTGCCAGGGCGCCAATCACAAACTGGGCGGGGTCGTCGGACCAGAGCACGATGTCCACACGCTCGCCGGCCAGTTCATGGGTAACGGCCTGCACCCGGCTACCGCGAACACCCACGCAGGTTCCGATGGGGTCGATTCGACGATCGGTGGTGTGAACCGCGATCTTGGCGCGAATGCCCGCGTCACGGGCAGCCGACTTGATGGCCATGAGGCCCTGCTCAATCTCCGGCACTTCGAGCTCGAAGAGTTTCATGATGAACTCGGGTGCTGTGCGAGACAGAATGATCTGCGGACCCCGCAGGTTGCGATCTACGCGGAGCAGGAATGCACGAACGCGGTCGCCAGGACGAAGGTTCTCTTTGGGGATCATTTGATCTCGGGGTAGACGGGCCTCGATCTTTCCCGCCTCAACAATGACATCGCCGCGCTCGAGGCGCTTGACGGTGCCGTTGACGATCAGCTCACCACGCTCAAGAAAGTCTTTCAGGATCTGCTCACGCTCAGCCTCTCGAATGCGCTGCAGGATGACCTGCTTGGCAGCCTGCGCGCCGATGCGTCCGAAGGGCACCGCCTCGAGTTCTTCCTCGATGAAGTCGCCCACCTCGATGTCGTCGATCTGCTTACGGGCCTCAGTGAGAATGACCTGAAGATCGTGGTCTTCTAGCTCTCCGTCCGGAACAATCTGCCAGCGGCGGAACGCCTCATACTCACCAGTTTCTCGGTCGATGCTCACGCGAACGTCCACCTCACCAATAACAGAATCTCGCGGCTCATCGCCTTTTCTCCTTCTTTGGAAAATCGGGCACCAGTCGTGCCTCGTCAACATCGGAACAATCAAAATCGAGGGCAAGGGTTTCACCACCAGCGCCCTCGAACAACACTTGAAACCTGGCCCCATCGCGGGGGTCTTCCAGCAGCGCCAGCGGGCCCTCGAAGTTTCGGCGGTTGCCCATCGGGCGACGTAGCCGAAGCTTGATCCGTTGGCCCGCAAATCGGGTGAAGTCTTGGGCCGTTCGAAGCCGACGGTCGAATCCCGGCGAGGACACCTCGAGCCGGGAAAACTCAATGCCTTCCACCGGCAGTTCATGCACCAACTGGTTAGAGAGGGCCTCGCAGTCGTCTACAGTGATGAGCCGACTCCCATCGGCCACATCGATAAAAACCCGCAGGATGCCGGCCGGCGTTTGGTCGAGATCGACCAGGTCGTAGCCAAAGCCCTGCGCGCTTGCTTCGATCGTCTGCCACACCCGCTCCGACAGCATCCCGCCAAAGTCTCCCGTGAAAAAAAAATGGGCCCAGATGAGCCCATTTCTTAGAAATTAGAATCAGGCGGCATTGTAAGCCATCTGGCCAATTCCAATCAACCGGATGCCCCAGCCTGGGGCTCGGCTAGACCCCCGGGCTGCCGGGCTTCTTACGGCCAGCACCGCGGCGTCCGCCCGGCCTGCCACCGGGCGCCGCAGGCCGACCACCACCACCCGGACGGCCACCGCCGCCGGCCCTCTGCGGCGCAGACAGCACACCGTTGGGCTGCTTGGATGTGCCCCAGGTGGTCTGCAAGGGATTTGGCTTGCGGGCACCTTGGTTCTTCTTCGGCTTGCCTGCCAGGTGCGACAAATGCGCATCTGGCCCGCTGGGCTGCCATTCATCGTCATGGCCCTGCTGGTCATACTCCTCGGCATCGAGCGCCCGATCGTGGGGGTCCATCGCCGCCCGAGACTCGCTCGACATGGGCCCCTCGAAGGCCTTGGGTGACCGGTTCCCGCGGGGCGGCCGCCCCTCAGGCTTGGTGCGGGCTCCTGCCCGTCCGCCCTGTTTGCCTCGGCTACCTGGTCGGCCGGCCTGACGCTGCTTAAGGCCCACCGATGCCATCAGTTCGGTCACCGCCTCTGCCGACAGATCGGCCGACTGGCCGCGCTTGAGCCCAGGGGGCAGTGCCACCATGCCATATCGAATTCGA
The DNA here is from genome assembly GCA_041163175.1 of Pseudomonadota bacterium. Lineage (GTDB taxonomy): Bacteria > Pseudomonadota > Gammaproteobacteria > Burkholderiales > Burkholderiaceae_A > Hahnella. Next base: position 2,289 of record JBEARM010000006.1, read on the forward strand.
ATCAGACGACTGACCGTGACGCCCACGGCATCGAAAATGCGCCGAACTTCTCTGTTTCGGCCTTCCTTGAGGGTGACGCGCCACCAGCGGTTCGCACCCTCGCCGCCAGCCTCCATGATGTTGTCGAAATGGGCTGGGCCATCGTCGAGCACCACACCATCGCGCATCTGCTGAAGCGCCTCCGGACTGAGTTCTCCGAAGACGCGCACGGCGTACTCTCGTTCAATTTCAGAGCGCGGATGCATGAGTCGATTGGCCAGTTCGCCCGAGGTGGTGAAGAGCAGCAGACCCTCGGTGCTGACATCGAGCCGGCCCACCGTGATCCATCGGCCGAACTTCACCGGGGGTAACTGACGAAAGACAGTCACCCGCTGCTGCGGATCGGACTTGGTCACGATCTCACCGGCTGGCTTGTGATAGGCCAGGACTCGAACCGGCGGAGGCTCGACCTGAATGCGAATGGGCTTGCCATTGACCTTGACCTGGTCGCTGTGCACGATCCGTTGGCCAATGTGGGCGGGCGTGCCGTTCACGGACACGCGCCCCGCGAGAATAAGCTCTTCCATCTCGCGGCGAGAGCCCACGCCGGCATCGGCGAGCACCTTGTGAAGCTTCGGAGGGTCGTAGCTGGCGCCAGCTGGCGTGGCCGGTGCGAGCCGGTCGGCCGAATCCGGTGCTGCCAAGAAGGGCAGCGCCTCGTCCTCTGCCTCCACAGTGCTCTGCTGGGCGTGAGCCGTCTCCAGAGGAGGCTGGCTCGGCTGGGTCTGGGCTTGATCCAGTGCCTCGGGCGCGTTGGGATCAATGTGGGGATCGATGTTGGGGTCTTGCTCGTGCATCTGGCTAACTCCCTGATTGGGCGTGAAGGAGAATCTGGCTGGCCGCTTCCGACCAGCCCTCTTCCAAGGGGGGCAGCTCCTCCAACGAGCGCAGGCCCAAATCGTCTAAAAACTGTCGCGTGGTGCCGTAGAGCGCAGGCCGCCCCGGGGCATCACGATGTCCGATGGTCTCGACCCAGCCCCGCTCCTCGAGGGCGCGCAGCACCGGCGTGGCCACCACCACACCCCGAATCTCTTCAATGTCACCACGGGTGACCGGCTGGCGATAGGCAATGATGGCGAGGGTCTCCATGGTGGCCCTGGAGTACCGAGACGGTTTTTCGGGCTTGAGTCGATCAAGGTACACCCGCATGTCCGCGCGGGACTGGAAACGCCAGCCTGAGGCCAGCGGCGCAAGCTCGACGCCGCGGTCAGACCAATCCCGACGAAGGTCGTCCAGCAGAAGCCGCACGGTTTCTTCATCGAGTTCATCGTTAAAAAGCCGCCGAAGGACCGGCAGTGCCAAAGGCTCTGAACTGGTCAGCAGGGCGGCTTCGAGCACCTTCTTTGCTTCAGCCGTATTCATTCGATCTTTAGGGTGGCGGAGAGAGGGGGATTCGAACCCCCGATAGGCTATGAACCTATACACGCTTTCCAGGCGTGCGACTTAAACCACTCATCCATCTCTCCGCAGAGGGGATGCAAGGCGGGCCTCGCATTGCTACGAAACCCGCCGGTTCAAGCGCGCCAGTGTAGCAGTTTAAGTGGCCTGCTTGAGCTGCTCCAAAATGGCCGGGTTCTCGAGGGTGGAGGTGTCCTGGGTGATCTCCTCGCCCTTGGCCAGGGTGCGAAGCAGGCGCCGCATGATTTTCCCGGACCGGGTCTTGGGCAGGTTGTCGCCGAAGCGGATCTCCTTGGGCTTGGCGATCGGACCGATCTCTTTGCCGACCCAGTTGCGAAGGTCGGTCGCAATTTTCTTGGCCTCATCACCCGTTGGCCTGGCCTGCTTCAGCACGACAAACGCCACAATGGCCTCACCGGTGAGGTCGTCCGGACGGCCCACCACGGCAGCCTCCGCCACCAAGCCGTTGGCCACCAGGGCAGACTCGATCTCCATCGTACCCATGCGATGACCCGAGACATTCAGGACATCGTCGATGCGGCCCATGATGGTGAAGTAGCCGGTGTCCTTGTCGCGGATGGCTCCATCGCCTGCAAGATAGAGGCGACCGCCGAGTTCCTCGGGGTAATAGGCCTTCTTGAAACGGTCGGGGTCGCCCCAGATGGTTCGGATCATCGAGGGCCATGGACGCTTGACAACCAGAATGCCGCCCTGCCCATTGGGAACATCTCCCCCCATCTCATCCACGATGGCCGCCTGAATACCGGGGAATGGCAGGGTGCAGGAGCCTGGCACCAGGGGCGTAGCCCCAGGCATGGGCGTGATCATGTGGCCGCCGGTCTCGGTCTGCCAGAAGGTGTCCACGATCGGGCAGCGGCCACCGCCCACCTGGGTGTGGTACCACATCCAGGCCTCCGGATTGATGGGCTCCCCCACCGACCCTAGAAGCCGCAGCGACCCCAGGTTGTAGCGCCCGGGATGACAGTCGGGGGTCGTCTCCCCTGCCTTGATGAGCGAACGAATTGCGGTGGGTGCCGTATAGAAAATGCTGACCTTGTGGTCTTGGATCATCTGCCAGAAACGGCCCGCATTCGGATAGGTGGGAACCCCTTCGAAAACAATCTGCGTGCCGCCGCAGGCCAGCGGCCCGTATGCAATGTAGGTGTGGCCCGTGACCCAGCCGATGTCGGCCGTGCACCAGAAGGTGTCTTCATCGCGGAGGTCGAAGGTGTACTTCATCGTCAGGATGGCATGCAGCAGATACCCACCTGTCGAGTGCTGAACGCCCTTGGGCTTTCCAGTGGAGCCCGATGTATAGAGAATAAACAGCGGATGCTCAGCCTCCACCCACTCGGGCTCGCAGCTGCTGGCCTGGCCTTTGACGAGCTCGTCCATGTAGATGTCACGGCCGGCCGTCATGGCCACAGGACCGCCCGTTCTGCGATAGACCACCACGTGGCGCACGGCCTCACAGCCGCCCATGCTGAAAGCCTCATCCACCGCTGGCTTGAGCGGAATGTTCTTGCCTCCGCGGCACTGTTCGTCGGCCGCGATGATCAATGTGGCGCCTGCGTCCACAACACGCTCCTGAAGGCTCTTGGCAGAAAAGCCCCCGAAGACCACCGAGTGAATGACACCGAGGCGTGCACAAGCCTGCATGGCTGCCACACCCTCGACCGACATGGGCATGTAGATGAGTGCCCGATCACCCTTCTTGTAGCCCAACGACTTCAGGCCGTTGGCCAGCGCGCAGACCTTCGCATGAAGATCTTTGTAGGTCACGCGGGTGACATCGCCAGCATCGGATTCGAAAATAATGGCGACCTTGTCGCCATGGCCTGCCTCGATGTTCTTGTCGAGGCAGTTATAAGACGCATTCAGCAGGCCGTCGTCGAACCACTTGTAGAAGGGTGCGTTGGACTCATCCAGGGCCCGAGTGAAGGGCTTCTTCCAGACAATCTCCTCGCGGGCCAGCTTGGCCCAATAGCCCGCATCATCGCGCTCGGCCTCCTGGCAGAGTGCGTTGTAGGCGGCCATGCTGCCGATCCGCGCCTTCTTGGCAAAGTCCGCAGGCGGGTCGAAGACCCGATTCTCTTGCATGACCGACTCGATCTTCCCTGACGACATGTTGTCTCCTCCTAGGTGTGATAATTCTTTTCAAATAAATTTACGCCAAAAAGAGACGTCATGCGCCCAATTCGTCAAGAAGACTTCATCCAGAGCATTGCGGATGCGTTCCAGTTCATCAGCTATTACCACCCGCTCGACTACGTTCGGGCGCTCGGGGCCGCCCATGATCGCGAGCAGAGCCCGGCCGCGAAGGATGCGATTGCGCAGATCCTCACGAACAGTCGAATGAGCGCAGAGGGCCATCGGCCCATCTGCCAGGACACTGGCATTGCCACGGTCTTCCTGAAGATTGGCATGCATGCGCGGTGGGAAGGTGCCACCATGACCATCTCAGAGATGGTCAATGAGGGCGTCCGTCGCGCCTACGGCGACCCCGACAACCCGCTTCGTGCCTCGGTGCTCGCCGAACCTGCAGGCGCACGACGCAACACCAAGGACAACACCCCCGCCGTGATCCACACCGAGGTCGTTGGCGGCGCGGAGATTGAGGTCATTTGTGCGGCCAAGGGCGGCGGCAGCGAGGCCAAGGCCAAACTCGGCATGCTCAATCCCAGCGACTCGATTGTCGACTGGGTGCTCAAGACCGTGCCCACCATGGGTGCAGGCTGGTGCCCACCTGGCATTTTGGGCATCGGAATCGGCGGCACGCCGGAGAAGGCCATGCTGCTGGCCAAGGAGTCGCTCATGGCGCCAGTGGACATGGCCGACTTGCTGGCACGGGGGCCGGAGACACCGATCGAAAGGCTTCGTGCTGAGCTCTACGAGAAGGTCAATGCCCTCGGCATTGGCGCCCAGGGACTGGGCGGCCTCACCACGGTGGTGGATGTCAAGGTCATGGACTACCCCACCCATGCCGCCAATCTGCCGGTCGCCCTGATTCCGAACTGCGCGGCAACCCGACATGTGCACTTTCATCTCGATGGCAGTGGCCCTGTAGTCCTGGTGCCACCGAGCCTCTCAGACTGGCCCAAGGTCAGCTGGGCCCCGGACACCAAGACCTCCCAACGGGTGGACCTCAACAGCCTCACACCAGATCAGGTGGCGGCCTGGAGGCCTGGCCAGACCCTGCTGTTGTCAGGGCGACTCCTGACTGGCCGAGATGCCGCACACAAACGCATCGCCGACATGCTGGCCCGAGGAGAGCCTCTGCCGGTCGACTTCACGAATCGCGTGATCTATTACGTGGGCCCCGTCGATCCCGTTCGAGAGGAGGCCGTCGGCCCCGCAGGGCCCACCACGGCCACCCGTATGGACAAGTTCACTGACATGATGCTGGAGAAGACGGGCCTCATCGCCATGATCGGAAAGGCCGAACGCGGCCCGGAAGCAGTGGCCGCCATCAAGGCCCATCGCTCGGCCTACCTCATGGCTGTGGGCGGGGCAGCCTATCTGGTGAGCAAGGCCATTCGCTCGGCCAAGGTCGTGGGCTTCGAGGACCTCGGCATGGAAGCCATCTACGAGTTCGAGGTGGCCGACATGCCGGTCACCGTGGCTGTGGATGCCAATGGCACCTCCGTCCACGAGACCGGCCCCCAGGAATGGAAGGTACGAATCGAAGGCTTGAGGAAGTCGGCCTAACGATCAAAGGCCCAGGGCCGCAATGCCGGCCTTGGCCACCTGAGCATCCTCGTGGGACTTCACATTCGAGACACCCACCGCACCGATGCAATGGCCCTCGGCCATGATGGGAACACCACCCTCCAGCATGGCCTCTAGCTCGGGCGCCGAGAGAAATGACGTCCGCCCCCCGTTGATGATGTCCTCGTAGAGCTTTGACTCGCGGCGGCCGAGGGCTGCGGTGCGGGCCTTCTGGGGCGCAATGTGGGCTGAGATCGGGGGTGCCCCATCGAGCCGCTTGAACCACAGCAGGTGTCCGCCCTCATCGCAGATCGCGATGCTCACTTTAAATCCGTGCTGATGGGCCTCGGCCTCTGCCGCCGCACCAATTTTCTCAATGTCCGACTGGGTCAATGCTGGCTTTTGAATCATGTCGACTCCTAACTGGGGTTGCAATTAAAAATAATTCTCATTAAGCTTACGGCTGTGCACAGTTCAATCCATCATTTGTTCAACCACTTCATGAAGCGTACAGCCATGACAAGACGATTCTTCCTCTCCACCACCCTCGTGGTAGCCGCCACGGCCACACTGCCCACGCTGATTGCCGGCATGAGCACATCCGCCATGGCCCAATCCAATGTTCTCAATCTGTACACCGCTCGACATTACAGCAGCGACGATGCCCTCTATGCCCAGTTCACCGCGAGGACCGGCATCAAGGTCAATGTGGTGAGTGCGAGTGATGAGCCGCTATTGGAACGCATCCGCAGCGAAGGGGCGGCCAGCCCCGCCGATGTGATCTTGCTGGTCGATGCCACCCGCCTATGGCGGTCGCAGCAAGAAGGCCTCTTTCAGCCACTCAAATCTGCCGTCCTCGACAAGTCGATTCCAGCGGACCGCCGTGGTGGCGACACGTGGGTAGGGCTCACCACCCGTGAGCGCGTCCTGATCATCGACCCCACCAAGGTGAAGCCCGAGCAGGTCTCCACCTATGCGAGCCTTGCGGACCCCTCCCTCAAGGGGCTGGTCTGCTCTAGAACCGCATCCCATCCCTACATGCTCTCGCTCATCGGTTCTCAACTGGCCAAGCACGGGCCGGAAAAAACCGAGGCCTGGATGCGTGGCGTGATTGCAAACCTGGCGCGACCATCCAAAGGCGGCGATACGGACCAGATCCGCGCGGTGGCATCGGGCGAATGCGGCGTGGCCATCTCAAACAGTTATTACTACGCACGACTCATGCGCAGCGAGAAGGCTGAGGACAAGGCCGTGGTGGCCAGAACAAAACTGATCTGGCCGGACCAGAAGGGCGATGGCACCCACATGAACATCTCGGGTGGCGGGATCGCGAAGCACGCGCAGAATCCTGCCAACGCACGGGCCTTCCTTGAGTTCCTCGCCAGCCCGGAGATTCAAGGGCAGTTCGCCATGGCCAACAACGAACGGCCTATCGTGGCCAAGGTGCCCTACGACAACCCAGCCCTGACAAGACTCGGACCCTTCAAGGCCGACCCCATGCCGGTAGAGAAATTCGCCAGTCAGAGCCGACTGGCTCAGCAGTTGGTGGACAAGACCGGCTGGCGATAACGCCGCTGGACGGGGCCTGCTCTCTAGGCTGGGCCCACCGCCGCGATCACCTTGATCTCCACTCGATAGGCCGGGGCCGCCATCTTCGCCTCTACGGTGGCCCTGGGCGGGGTGTGACCCGGAACAACCCAGGCATCCCAGACGCTGTTCATTGCCTTGAAATCGGCCATGTCCGCCAGAAAGATCTGGACCGAGAGCAGTCTTGATTTGTCTGACCCCGCCTCGGCCAGCAGTCGGTCGATCGCATCGAGCACCTGCTTAGTCTGGCCGACGACATCGGCACTCGGGTCTGCTGCCACCTGGCCAGCCAGGTAGACCGTGCCCTGATGAACGGCCACTTCAGACATTCGTGCACCCACGTGCATACGCTTGATTTCAGACATCTCCGCTCCTTTCAAAAATCCATTGGACAATTGCATCAACCTCCTCGGCTCGTATGAGCGACGGGGCATGGCCAACCCCCTTCAGGGACAGCAGACGCGCCTTGGGGCCACGTTGTGTCATGGCCTGCGCCACCTCGGGCGTGAGCAGATCACTCTCCCCACCGCGCACCAACAGGGTGGGCAACTCGATGGCGTCATAGAGGTGCCAGACGTCCATGTCTGGCGGAGGCTCACCCTCTGCCATCGCAAATGCCTGCCGAAACGGTTCGGACAGGGATGGGTCGTAATGGAACCGGTAGCCATCGCCATCCGGGTGCAGCACGATCTCAGCCAAGTGACGCCATTCTGAATCCGTGTGAGGGCCAAAGCCGGCAAAGATCTTTCGGACCAGGGCCTCTGCCTCTTCGAAGGTCTCGAAATAGGGATCTGCACCCAGGTATCGGCCGATCCGCCCAAGCGCCTCACCACTCACCACCGCACCCACATCATTGAGCACGATGGAGCGCAGCCGAATAGACGGATAGCGGTCAGCCCGATCCGGCGCACCCGCCAGAATCATGGCAATCAGCCCGCCCATGGAGGTGCCAACCCAATGGAGGGGTGGTAAGGCCAGTTGTTCAGCCATGGACTGCATGTCATCTGCGTATTGCGTGACCAGATAATGCGTCGGATCGAGCAGCCAGTCGGAAGCCCCCCGCCCCACGACATCTGGTGCCAGTACCCGGTGGGTCTCGGAGAGCGCCTCGGCCAGCCGCTGAAAGTCGTACCCCACGCGAGTGAGGCCATGCACGCAGACCACGACCTGGTCATTGTCTGGATTGCCCCACTCGTGCACCACCATGCGGTGCGGCCCACTCGGGCTGCTGCACTCGATCGTATGCCGACGCGCGGGACTCTGTTTGAGGTTCATTGCGCAGCGAGACTATCATCCCCGCATGACCAAGACGACGAGTGACCAACAAAAGGCTCACGGCCAACTGCGCGGCAGGGTGGCCCTCATCACAGGCTCCACCAGTGGCATCGGGCTCGGCCTGGCCGAAGCCTTCGCAGCCGAGGGCGCCTCTCTGGTGATCAACGGATTCTCCAGCCCAGCAGATGTCGAGGCCATCGTCTCGAGGCTCTCATCCATCAGCCAGGCCCCTGTGCACTACCACGGAGCAGACATGTCTCGCCCTGCAGAAATTGCGGAGTTGATCGGCCACGCGGAACACACCCTGGGACGGCTGGACATTCTGATCAACAATGCTGGGATTCAGCATGTGGCTCCGGTTGAGGAGTTTCCGGCAGAGCGCTGGGATGCCGTCATTGCGATCAATCTCACAGCCGCCTTCCACACGATTCGTGCGGCCTTACCAGGCATGAGAGCCCGGGGCCATGGCCGAATCATCAACCTGGCCTCGGCCCACGGACTGGTCGCCTCTGCGAACAAATCGGCCTATGTCGCGGCCAAACATGGTCTTCTCGGGCTGACCAAGGTGGTGGCGTTGGAGACTGCACAGACCGATATCACCTGCAATGCAATCTGCCCCGGCTGGGTGCTGACCCCACTGGTGCAGAAGCAGGTGGAGGCAAGGGCCACTCAAGAGCAAGTGTCTGTTGAAGAGGCCAAGTCAAGGCTCTTGCTGGAGAAGCAACCCTCCGGGGAGTTCGTCACCCCGGAGCAACTCGCCGGCCTGGCACTATTCCTGTGCAGCCCAGCGGCCAGTCAGGTGCGTGGTGCGGCCTGGAATGTCGACGGGGGCTGGCTGGCCCAGTAAGGGTTGCGGCCTGAGGCCAGGCTCGGCCCCTCGTGGCCGGTGCCAGAAACGGCGTGTCTCCGAAGCCGCCTCTCGCAGCCTGAACCCACCAGCGCCAGCCTGCTCCGGCCAGTCGACCTGAAGCCCCCCCATGAGATCGGTTCGAGCCACTGCAATGCCATGCAGCGCATGCCGCTCGATCACCTCGGGAGCCGGGTGGGCGAAACGCCCCCTGTAGGCCGACTGGGCAACCGACAGGACTGGTCTTAGGCGACCAAGTAAGGCATCCGATGAGGAGGTCTTGCTGCCATGGTGCGGCATGAGCAAAACCGTTGGCCCCTGGCCAACCCAGGGTGCCCGCTCCAGCAGGGCGCGCTCTTGCTCGGCCGGGATGTCCCCGGTCAATAGCAGTCGATTGCCCCGCATGTCGATGACCTCCAGGACGCAGGAATCTTCGTTCCGTCCGCGCTGATGCGGTGGCGGCGGATCGTCGGCAAACGGAAAAACAACCCGGAACCAGACCCCGTCCCAGACCCAGGATTGACCCGCCTCGCATCGGGCCTGAGGCTGCTCCGTGCGGCCCGTCATGGTCGTGAGTAGAAAGCCTGGTCGCATCGTGGACCAGACTGTCTCCAAGCCCGAACTGTGATCGATGTCTGCATGGGTGATGACCAGGCCATCGAGCCCGCGCACACCCAGGGCTGCAAGCTGCGGGACCAACACGCGTTCGGCTGCCGTCGAGGCACCCATGGGCGGGCCAGTGTCCACCAACAGGGCATGGTGCTGGGTCTGTACCAGCACTGCACTGCCCTGCCCCACATCGAAGAAATGCGCCCGCATGCCGCCCTCCGGCAGCGCGGCTGCTGTGGGCCACAGCAAGGCGAGCAGGCCAAGCCAGCCTGCATGCCGCCATCTTGGCAGGCTCGACTGTAGGGCGAGACCCGCGCCAAGGACGGCAACCAACGAGGCCCAGACAGCAGGCGCATGCCATCGCAGGCTTGCCCCGTCCCAGGCCGACATCCAGACAAGCTGATCAAAGAGCCAGCCAAAGACGAGTTCGCCGAGCACGAGGGGCATAGAAACCCCATAGAAGGCCAACAAGGCCCCCAGCATGGCCAGAGGAGTCACGACAAATGTCACGATGGGGATGGCCAAGGCATTGGCCAGCGGGCCCACCACGGAGAGTTGTTGGAAGAAGACGATGGTCAGCGGTGCGATGCCCAGCGTGATCGCCAACTGGGCGCGCACCGCTGCGGCGGTGCTGCCCCTCCAACCCTGCTGGGCAGTGGGCATGCCGAAGAGCACCGCCACCGCAAAAAAGGAGAGCCAGAATCCGGGTGCAAGCAAGGCCAGGGGATCGAGCACGAGAATGGCCAATAGCGTGAGACTCAGGATGGCCCAGGGCTTCGCCTGAAGCCCACTGACTGTGGCCAGCGCCGCCACCGTGACCATCCAAGCCGTTCGTTGTGCGGGGAGGTTAAAGCCCGCCAGCAGTGCATAGGCAAAGGCGGCCAGGCTGGCGGCGACCGCGGCAGCCACGGGTGTGGGCACATGGAGGGCGAGCTTGAGCGGGGGGCGGCTGAGCCAGCCCCAGAGCAGGCCCACCAGGCCACGCGCCAACACGGCAAACATGGTGACGTGCATGCCAGAGATGCTCATGAGGTGGGATACGCCGGTGGTGGCGAAAATGGCCCAGTCCGATGCCGATATGGCCTGTTGCTCTCCCACCACCAGCCCCGACAGCACACCCGCATGGCGCGCCTCGGGGACAGCGGCAGCAATGGCCTGCCGAATGGCATCTCGGGCGCGATCGATCTGGGCTGAGAGGCTGCGAGACTCTCCGGAGAGCACTGCAGGAAGAATGGCCGTCTCTCGTACCTGAGCGGTCACCTGAACCCGCTTCTGGAAGAGCCACGTCTCCAGATCGAAGCCATAGAAGTTTCGCGTGCCTGCTGGATGGCGGACCTTCGCATACAGCTTCCACTGCTGGCCGGGAGCCAGCCGTCGATTTGGATCCTCGACTGAGACAGGCCAGCTCACCATGAGGCTGCGACCAGTGACCAGGTCTCGGGCCTGAAAACGCCAAGCAGGACGTTCACCGTCCTGGCGCTGGGGAAGGTCCTCAATCTCCAGATGCAGGGCCATCACCGTCCCCTCCTCCTGCGGACTCAAGGCCAGTTGCAGAATCTGGTGGGAGCGCCAGGCCCCCCAACTGGCTGCGAGACAGGCGATGGCAAGCACCGTGATCAGCGTCGCCAGCCCACCTTGCAGACGATGGCCGTTGGCCGATGGCCTTCGTCGCGACAACCAGCCGCCCACCAATGCGAGCAGCAGACCCACGACTGCCAAACTGCGCCAATCAGGAAGGTCGGGCTGGCGCAGCAGGACGGCCAGACCCAACAGACTGGCCAACGCCAGCCTGTAGAGGAGCGGAATGTTCATGCCCGGGGGTGGGCGGTCGGAAGCAGTCGGGGCAGTGCCTCCACAGCGGCCGCTGTGGTTGCCTTGTCGATGATCTCAAGGGTGGTCTTGCGCAGCTCGGCCAAGGTGTTGGCCACCCCTGCCGTGTGCTCTGGCGCGTTGGCCTGACCCTTGGCCAGCCAAGACGGAGCAATGTCGGGACTATCGGTCTCAAGCACCATGCCCGACAGCGGCAGTGCCTCGGCCAGGGCTCGAATACGGGTTGAACGCGAGTAGGTGAGCGTGCCGCCAAAGCCAAGCTTCATACCCTGCTTCAGATAAGCCTGCGCTTGAACCAGACTGCCATTGAATGCATGGGCAATACCTTGCTGAATGCCAAAACGCCGAAGGCCCTTGAGCACTTGGTCTTGGGCGCGCCGCACATGCAGGACCACCGGCAGGTCGTGGTCTCGGGCCAGCCTTAGCTGGGCGTGAAAAAGGAATTCCATACGGGTCCGATCCAGAGAGGGCACAAAGTGATCGAGGCCGATCTCCCCAATGCCCACCAGCCTGGGATCGTCTCGCGCCTCTAGCAGCGCATTCTCAAGGGTGACCAGGTCGGCATCTGTCGTCTGATTGGTGGAGCAAGGGTGCAGGCCCAGGCAGTAATAGACCCCTGGCATCTCGGTGGCCAGGCTGCGCACCACAGAGAGGTTCTCTGCAGAGACAGCCGGACAAACCACGGCGAGCACGCCCTTGGACTCGGCTGCCAACACCGCAGCCTTTGGGTCGTCTAGAAAATCAAGGTGGCAGTGTGTATCAATCAAGTCGCGCCATCTCAAATCGCCGGTCGCAACGGGCTGCCAAGGCTGGGTCGTGGGTCACGACAATGAGGGCCGAAGACTGACTGCGAACCCCTTCGACCAGGAGGTCGAAGACGCGACCGGATGCCTCACGGTCCAGGTTGCCGGTCGGCTCATCGGCAAGCACCACCGCCGGCGCCGTGACCAAGGCCCGTGCAATCGCGACACGCTGTCGCTCACCACCGGAGAGCTGTGCAGGCCGATGATCGAGCCGATCCGCCAGCCCGACACGCTCCAGCAAAACCCGAGCTGCGCCTTGGGCGGCCTCGCGCGGCATTCGACGAATCCATAGGGGCATGGCCACGTTGTCCAGTGCCGAGAACTCACCCAGCAGGTGATGAAACTGGTAAACAAAACCGATGGCCTCGTTGCGAATCTTGGTGCGGTCGGCATCGGCCATGCTCGAGAAGGCAGCGCCCCGGAATCGCACCTCGCCGGCGCTGGGCCGATCAAGCCCTCCGAGCAACTGTAGGAGGGTGCTCTTGCCAACGCCAGAGGGGCCAACGATGGCCAGTGTCTCGCCGGTGAACACAGACAGGTTTAAATTTCGAAAGGGGCAGACGGCGCGGGGGCCGTCCGAGAACTGCTTGGTCAGCCCAATGGCCTCCAGCACAGGCGAGTCAGTCATGTCGAAGCGCCTCCGCCGGGTCGGTGTTGGCCGCCCGCCAGCTTGGATAGACCGTGGCCAGCAGCGACAGGATCAAGGAGACGAGCCCGACCTGGACGACATCCTGCAGGCGCAGGTCACTGGGCAACTGATTGATCAGGTAGATGCCCTTGGGAAGCACCTGAAAGCCGAACCATGTTTCCAGCGATGCAACCCAGGCGCCAATGTTCAAGGCGCCCGTCACGCCCATGGCCAGACCCAACAGGACACCGAGCACACCGAGGCTCGCACCCTGCACCATGAATATCAGCAGAATCGAGGTGCGCTGTGCCCCCAGCGTCCGCAGGATGGCGATGTCACCGCGCTTGTCCATCACGGTCATCACCAGCATGGAGACCAGGTTAAAGGCCGCTACCGCGATGATCAGCGTCAGGATGATGAACATCATTCGCTTCTCGAGTTGCACGGCCGCAAACCAGTTTCGGTTCTCTTGGGTCCAGTCTCTGGCCACCAGGCCCGACGGCAGTTGAACGCCCACTGCACTGCTCACAGCCGGCGCAGACTGCATGTCCGCCAGTCGCGCACGGAGCCCCACCAGGGCCTGACCCCGAAAGAAGGCCAAGGCATCCTGTTGGTGGATGAACACCAGTGCGCTGTCGTAGTCGTGGTGACCCGATGCAAAGATGCCAACCACCTCGAAGGTTTTCATCCTGGGTAGGATCCCGGCAGGCCCTGCTGCCGTGTCTGCCGTGACAAGACTCAGGCCGTCTCCCACCGAGAGACTCATGGTGATGGCGAGTTCACGGCCAATCACCACTCCAAACCGCCGCTCGGACAAGGCCGTCAGCGAGCCTGCATCCAAGGCTGCGAGGGCCGGGGTGACACCAACCTCCTGTGAGGGGTCGATCCCGCGGATCATCAGGCCCTTCATCTGATCACCCCTCACGGTCATGGCCTGCCCAACCACGAAGGGGGCGGTGGCCAGCACACCGGGCTGACCCGCCAGAAGCGACTTGGCTGCATCGAGTTCATCGGCATCGGCCGCCAGGGCCAGTACTTCGACATGCGAGAGCACGCCGAGCATGCGATCGCGGACCTCCTTCTGGAAGCCATTCATGACGGAGAGCACGATGATGAGCGCGGCGACACCTAGGCCAATGCCCGCAGTGGCCATGAAGGAGATGAAGTTGACGAACCGTGTCGAGCGGCCGGCGCGGGTGTAGCGAAGCCCGACGTGCAGTTCAAAGCGCATGAAATGAGTTTGCCATACTCCCCCCATGAACAATCCACTGATGGTTGATGCTGGCCTCGTCACCCAGGCCGAGGCGACAAGCCTGCAGCGTTGGGCCCACGACCACGCAGACGCTGTCGCATGTCGGTCGGACGACGCCGTATCACGCGGGCTCTCGCTGCTGCTGGCCCGCCGAGCAGTGGTGTACCAAGATCCCCACACCCTGCCCGACCTGCCACTGCCCGGCCATATGGCCTGGTGGGCAAGCCGATGGGCCCGCCAGTGTGGGGCCAAGGCGACGGCCTTTCCCTGGGCCGCATTGCTGGCTGAACAGGATGGCCTTTGCCCAACGCCGGATGAGGTCTGGCTTGTGTTGACGCCGGGGGCGCTGGCCATGACCCCCCAGCAGGTTGGCCTACGATTTCCCCTGGAGCCATTGGTGCTCCCCACCCCAGCAGTCGATGCGCTCGCCACCGAGCTCGGGCACATCGGCGAAGTGATCTCCAGTGAAAGCGGCCAGCTCTACCTGCGCATGGCCTCAGACACCGACGCAGACGACTTTGAACTGATCACAGCGCATCCCAGTATCTTGGCCGGACAGCACCTGCCAGACTTCGAGCCGAGGGGCCACAGCGCTCGGGCTTGGCGCCACGCCACGCACCGGGTTCAAATGGCGTGGCATGCCCTGTCCGAGCAGTTGGATACTCCCCTGGCTGTAGACACCTTGTGGGCCTGGGGCGCTGGCACTGCAAGGTCGGCAGACGACCCCAAGCGGCCTAGCCTTCCGACGCCTCCCAGGTGCATGGACCTCTCCAGGAGCGTCGATCCTGCCCGCGACTGGTTCGATACTTGGCGCACGTGGCTGGCGGAACTTGGCAGCAAACCCGATGTCGCAGTGGTGGCCGTGCATCAATGGTCGGCATTCACGTTCGAGCCGATCCCCCTGCACCGGCAGGCGTGGCACAGGCTTTCCCGAGGGCGGCCGAGCCTTTCAGACCTTCCCCATCACCTGGCCATTCCCGACCCTTCGGGCAGCGCGGGAGCGGGCATCGCATGACATTCATTCCACTAGAAGACCGGCCAGAGCGCCCAGACCTCAAAGCCAAGCTAGAGGCACAGGGCGTGTCGCCCATCCTTGCAGACCTCTTGGCCCGCCGAGGCATCGAGAGCACCGATGAACTCGACAACGCACTGATTCACCTACACCCGCCAAGCGCGCTCACCGGCGCTCCAGAAGCGGCGGCCAGCCTCGGAGAGGCCATCCAACGAGGTGCCTCCATGCTCATCGTGGGCGACTACGATGCAGATGGCGCCACAGCCACCGCCGTGATGGTCCGAGGACTGAGAAAGTTTGGGGCACAGGTGGACTTTCTCGTGCCGGATCGATTTGCCTTTGGCTACGGGCTCACGCCGGCCCTGGTGGAACACGCCCGGCAGCGTTTCTCTCCACGACCGGACTGGCTCATCACGGTAGACAATGGGGTCTCTAGCCATGCAGGGGTTGCCGCGGCCCAGGCCCTTGGCTTCGAAGTGCTGGTCACGGACCATCACCTGCCCGGCCCGAGCCTGCCCGGCACCCGCATCCTCAACCCACAGTTGCCAGACTGCCAGTTTCCCAGCAAACATCTGGCTGGCGTGGGCGTGGCCTTCTACCTCATCATGGCCGTGCGGGCCTGGCTCACCCAACAAGGGCACTTCCGCGGTGATGCACCCCGCATCGATGACCTCCTGCCGCTGGTGGCGCTGGGCACCGTGGCAGACCTGGTCAGCCTCGATGCCAATAACCGTCGGCTGGTCGCCCAAGGCCTGCAGCGCATTCGCAAGGGGCTACTGCCACCAGGGCTTGCCGCCCTCTTCCAGACGGCTGGGCGTCCTTCGGACCATGCCAGCGCGGCAGATCTGGGCTTCTCCATCGGCCCGCGGCTCAACGCAGCCGGCCGGCTTGCAGACATGTCAGTTGGCATCCGATGCCTCATCACGGACAACCTGCAGGAGGCCTTCGAACTTGCCCAGGCCCTGGATGCCCTGAATCGAGATCGCCGTTCGCTCGAGGCAGACAATCGGGACCAGGCCTTGGCCCAACTGGCCGCCATGCCCAAGGTCGAGCATCGCAAGGGGTTGGTGCTCTTTGATGCAGGCTGGCACCAAGGCGTGGTGGGACTCATCGCAAGCCGACTCAAGGACAAGGCCCACCGGCCCACCATTGTGTTTGCGCCCGACCAGGACGGACAGGGCCTCAAGGGCTCCGGGCGCTCCATCCCCGGGGTTCACCTGCGCGATGTGCTGGAGCGGGTGGACAGCCAGCAGCCTGGCCTGATCAAGGCCTTTGGTGGACATGCCATGGCCGCGGGCCTCTCCATTGAGCGATCCGCCTTGCCAGCCTTCGAGGCTGCATTCGAGGCGGCTGTGGGCGATTTCTCGAGTCCAGAACTCTTCTCCCCGAGCCTGCTGACCGACGGGGAGTTACCCGCTGAGGCACATACGGTGGCGCTGGCGGATTCCCTATCCGAGGTGATCTGGGGGCAAGGCTTTCCGCCGCCGCTCTTTCGTGGTCGTTTCATCCTCCGACAGCAGCGAGTGCTCAAAGAGGCCCATTTGAAAATGACCCTCTCGCCCGTGGCCTCGCCGGCCCATCGATTGGAGGCCATCTGGTTCAATGGGCCATCAAGCCTGCCCACGGAGGCCAACCTGGCCTACAGGCTCTCGGTCAATGAGTGGCAGGGCAGCAGATCGCTTCAGCTCTTAGTCTCGGGCATGGGCCCAACGCAGTAAACTAGAGGGCTATGGAACCAGAACGCCTGAATCAGATTGGGGACTCGCTCGAGGACCTCAAAGCCCGAACCACCGACCTTCGGAGGTATCTTTGACTTCGATGCCAAGGCCCGACGCCTAGCAGAGGTCGAGCGTCTCTCCGAGGATCCAAGCCTCTGGGATGACCCCAAAAAGGCCCAAGAAGTCGGCCGAGAACGCAAGGCGCTTGAATCTGTTGTACTCAGCCTTCGTGACATCGATCAGTCCATCGCCGATGGCCTCGATCTCTACGCCATGGCGCGAGAGGAGAGCGACGAGGACACCCTGCTCGCCGTGGAGGCCGACACTGCAAAAATTGGCGAACAGGTTGCGGGCCTTGAGTTTCGACGCATGTTCTCCAATCCGTCCGACCCGTCTAACTGTTTTCTCGACATTCAGGCCGGCGCCGGCGGCACCGAGGCCTGCGACTGGGCCTCCATGCTGCTGCGGCAGTACCTGCGCTATTGCGAACGCAAGGGCTTCAAGGTGGATGTGCTCGAGGCCTCGGATGGTGATGTGGCCGGCATCAAGTCCGCCTCCATCAAGGTCTCGGGCGACTACGCCTTTGGCTTTCTGCGCACCGAGACCGGGGTGCATCGGCTGGTGCGAAAGTCGCCGTTCGACTCCAGCGGTGGGCGTCACACCTCGTTTGCATCGGTCTTCGTCTATCCGGAGGTCGATGATTCAATTGAGATCGACATCAACCCGGCCGATGTTCGAACCGATACCTATCGGGCCTCTGGCGCTGGCGGCCAGCACATCAACAAGACCGACTCCGCCGTTCGACTCACCCACCTGCCCACAGGCATCGTGGTGCAGTGTCAGAACGATCGATCCCAGCACCGCAACCGAGATGAGGCATGGCAGATGCTGAAGTCACGTCTCTTTGAACACGAGATGCGCAAGCGCATGGCCGAGCAGCAGAAGCTCGAGGACAGCAAGACCGATGTTGGCTGGGGCCATCAGATTCGAAGCTATGTACTGGACCAGTCTCGCATCAAAGACCTTCGAACCAACGTCGAAATATCCAACACCCAAAAGGTGCTCGATGGTGACCTCGACCCTTTCATTGAGGCCAGCCTGAAGGCGGCCGTCTAACCATGTCCAACCAAGAACAATCCACCACGACGCCCGACGCCCCCGCGGCCACCGACGAGAGCCAAATTCTCTCGGAGCGCCGCCAGAAGTTGCGTGCCTTGCGCGCATCGGGTCAGCCTGCCTACCCCAACGACGTTCGCCCCAGCCACCGGGCGGAGCCTCTTCACGAGCGATATGCCAGCCACTCCAGGGAAACGCTGGAGTCTGAGCATGTGGCCGTGGCCCTTGCAGGCCGAATCATGCTCAAGCGGGTGCAGGGCAAGGCAAGCTTTCTCACCCTTCAGGACGCCACTGGCCGTATCCAGCTCTACCTCAATGACGAAGGGGTTGGCGCGCAGGCCCACGATGAAATCAAGCACTGGGACCTCGGAGACCAGATTGCGTGCGAGGGTGTGCTCTTTAAGACCATGAAGGGCGAGCTCTCGGTTCGGTGCCATCGCCTGCGCATGGTGGCCAAAGGCCTCAGGCCACTGCCCGACAAGTTTCATGGTTTGCATGACACCGAGACACGCTACCGTCAGCGTTATGTCGACCTCATCGTGAACCCAGACTCTCGCCATGTCTTTGTCACACGCTCCAAGGCACTCTCTGCCCTGCGCAGCTTCATGACCGACCACGGCTTTCTGGAGGTCGAGACGCCCATGCTGCATCCCATCCCCGGGGGGGCGGCGGCCAAGCCATTCGTCACGCACCACAATGCACTTGCCCAGGAGATGTTCCTTCGCATCGCTCCCGAGCTCTACCTCAAGCGCCTGCTGGTGGGGGGCTTTGAGCGGGTCTATGAGGTGAATCGGAACTTCCGCAACGAAGGGCTTAGCCCACGACACAACCCCGAATTCACCATGATGGAGTTCTATGCGGCCTACACGGACTACCGTTGGGTCATGGACTTCACCGAATCGGTGCTGCGTCACCTCGCCGAGGTGACCACCGGCAGCGCCATGCTGAGCTACGCTGGCCAGACAGTCGATCTCAGCCAGCCCTTCGAGCGGCTCACCATTGTTCAGGCCATTCGGCGTCATGCGCCCGACATCCCTGCTGAATCGGTCGAAGACATCGGTGCGCTGTCGGCCCTGCTGCGCAAGAAGGGAATCGATCTCTCCAAGCCGCCATTGCTCAATGCCGGACTGGGCGCGCTGCAACTGGCGCTCTTCGAGGAGGTTGCAGAGGCGAAGCTCTGGAATCCAACCTTCATCATCGACTACCCCGTTGAGGTCTCTCCGCTGGCCCGCGCTTCAGATGCTCGGCCCGGCGTGACAGAGCGCTTTGAACTTTTCATCACGGGCCGAGAGATCGCCAATGGCTTCTCAGAGCTCAATGACCCAGAGGATCAGGCGGCTCGGTTCAGTGCCCAGGTTGAGGCCAAGGAGGCCGGCGATGAGGAGGCGATGTTCTTCGACGCCGATTACATTCGTGCGCTCGAGGTTGGCATGCCACCCGCGGGCGGCTGCGGCATTGGCATCGATCGGCTCGTGATGCTGCTCACCGACAGCCCCAGTATTCGCGATGTCATTCTCTTCCCAGCACTTCGCCGAGAGGAATAATAAGGCTCTGAATACGTAGAGGCCTCCTGTACGACCGATGAACCAGAACGCTCCATCATCCCTGCTGGCCTGCGCCGTCGTGATGCTGTTGAGTTTCGCAGCACTCCCATCAGTCGAGGCTGCACCCACGTTCTCGAAGGACATCACGCGCCCCGCCGTCAGTGGCCAGGCATTCAAGACCCGCGTGCTGGTCAACGGACTGGAGAACCCCTGGTCCTTGGCATGGCTGCCCGATGGCGACCTGCTGGTCACTGAGCGCAGCGGCCAGCTCCGGCGGATCTCGAAAGACTTCCGGCTCGATCCCAAGCCCATTGAGGGCCTTCCCACGAACATTGTTGCCAGCGGCCAGGGCGGGCTCTTTGATGTCCTTCCCCACCCCAACCATCGGCAGAATCGCATCCTGTTCCTCTCCTATGCAGAGGGCGACCTTCCTGGGCGCATGGCCTCCTCCGGCACAGCCGTGGCCCGTGCCCGTCTCGATGGACACACCCTCAAAGACGTGGAGGTTCTATTTCGAATGCAGCCGAAGTCCCGAGGGGGTCGACACTTCGGCGGCCGGCTGGTGATCGACCGACAGGGACATCTCTACCTGGGACTTGGCGACCGGGGGGAAGAAGACCGCGCCCAGAAGGCCGGCGACCATGCGGGAAGCATCATTCGCATTCCCAACGGCGGTAATGGTGCGCCGGAGGTCTTTAGCCGAGGGCATCGCAATATCCAGGGCTTTGCCATGCATCCAGCCACTGGCGACCTCTGGGCCCACGAGCATGGCCCTCAGGGCGGCGATGAGGTCAATATTGTTCGCACTGGCCGAAACTACGGCTGGCCCACCATCACCTACGGCGTGAATTACGTCACAGGAACAAAGATTGGGGAGGGTCAGCAAAAGCAAGGCCTCGAGCAGCCCGTTCATGTCTGGGTGCCATCCGTCGCACCGTCGGGCATGGCCTTCTATGTGGGCACACCATTCCCAGCATGGCAGAACAGCATCCTCGTGGGTGCCCTTCGAGGGCAAAGCCTGGTGAGGCTGAGCCTCAATGGCAACCGTGTGATCTCAGAGGAACGGCTCTTGGTCGGAGAGGTCGGGCGGATTCGCGATGTACGAGTCGGGCCGGACGGCCTCGTCTACCTGCTCACGGATGAATCAGACGGCCAGCTCATTCGGCTCGAGCCGCGTTAAGGCCCCAGAAATCCACTTACTCGCGCGCGTGGTTGATGGTGTAGCGGGGAATCTCCACCTCGAGGGCCTCGTCGGCTACAGCGACCTGACAGGACAGCCTCGACTGGGCGCTCAGACCCCAGGCTCGATCGAGGAGGTCATCCTCGTCTTCCTCCGAGGGCGTGAGACTGTCAAAGCCCTTGCGAACAATGACATGGCATGTCGTGCAGGCCTTGCTCATCTCACAGGCATGCTCGATGTCGATGCCGTTGGCCAATAGGCTGCGGCACAGGTTCTCCCCCTCAGCCACATCAAACACAGCGCCATCAGGGCAGATCTCCACATGTGGAAGCACACGAATTTGAGGCATCACATCACTCGCTTATAGGTTGTGAATCGACTGCCCAGACAGTGCCTGTGACACGGCGCGGTCCATCCGCCGGGCAGCAAAGGGATCCGTCAGTGCAGACAGCCGCTCAGTGGCAGCCCGAAGACGTTCGACATCCTGGCCTCCGCAGACAGAGCGGCAGTCCGTCATGGCCATGTCAATTTCGGAGCGCTCTGCTGGACTGAGAAGGTCGCCATCGGCCTGCAGTGCAGCCGAGAGCACCTCGAGGAGCTGCTGGCTCTCGACCTGTTGCTCACGCAGCGCACGTGCCTGCATGTCTACCTTGGCGTGGGTGAAACTCTGCTCGAGCATGGTCGCGATCTCGGCATCGGTGAGCCCATAGGAGGGACGCACCTCAATGCTGGCCTGAACCCCAGAGCCAAGCTCTTGGGCCGACACGGACAGCAAACCATCGGCATCGACCTGAAAATGAACGCGAATGCGGGCGGCACCGGCAGCCATCGGCGGGAATCCACGCAGCTCGAATCGGGCGAGCGAGCGGCAGTCTGAGACCAGCTCGCGCTCACCCTGAACCACATGCAGGGCCATGGCCGTCTGGCCGTCCTTGTAGGTCGTGAACTCCTGCGCACGGGCCACGGGAATGGGCGTGTTCCGTGGGATGACCTTCTCCACGAGATCGCCCATGGTCTCGAGGCCCAGACTGAGCGGAAGGACATCCAGCAACAGCCAGTCGTCGCCATCTGGGCGGTTTCCAGCCAGTAAATTGGCCTGAAGCGCGGCCCCGATGGCCACGACCTCGTCGGGGTGAATGTCTGCCTTCGGACGCTGTTGGAAGAAGGCCTCGGCAGCCGCCCGAACGTTAACCAGCCGAGTGGACCCACCGACCAGCACCACGCCTTGAATCTGCGAGGGGGAGAGGCCGGCATCTGACATGGCCCGAGCGCAGGCGTCGATGCTGCGGTCGACCAGCGGCTTGGTCAGGACCTCAAACTCGGCCTGGGTGATGATCGCCAGCGGCCTTGTGCCGTCGCCACGGTTCCACTCCGAGGAGACCCGCTCGGATGGTGAGGAGACACCCGAGAGGGACTCCTTGAGCCGCCTGGCCATTCGAAGCAGGCTGCGCCATTCCGAGGCATTGAGATCGCTCGAGCGCAGACCCCAGCCCTCGAGCCAGTGGTGCGCGAGCAGCGCATCGAAATCATCTCCACCCAGCGCGGGGTCACCACCAGTGGCCACCACCTCGAACACGCCCTTGGTCAGGCGCAGAATGGAAATGTCGAAGGTGCCGCCGCCCAGGTCGTAGACGGCGTAAAGACCCTCCGCACCAGACTCCAAGCCATAGGCCAAGGCCGCTGCGGTGGGCTCGTTGAGCAGTCGCAAGACATTCAGGCCTGCAAGGCTTGCCGCATCCTTCGTGGCCTGACGCTGGGCGTCATCAAAATAGGCTGGCACCGTGATCACCGCCCCGACCAGTTCATCCCCGAGGGTCTGCTCCGCCTGGGCCTTGAGCACCTTGAGAATTTCAGCTGAAAAGGCCACCGGCGAGACTGGGCCAGATGCTGTCTGGACCTTCAGCACGCCGCCGGAGTCGGGCGAAAAGTCGTAAGGCAGCTCGAGCGCCTTCGCATCGGCCTTGCCCCGACCCATCAGGCGCTTGAGTGAGACCAGTGTGTTGAGCGGGTCCTCGGCCACGGCCGAGAGTGCGGCGCTTCCGACCGACAGCAGGCCCTCCTTGCCATAGCGAACCGCCGATGGAATCAGCCGCTCACCCTGCAGATTGGGCAGAATCTCAGCAGAGCCCGATCGGACTGCCGCCACCAGTGAATGCGTAGTGCCGAGGTCGATGCCCACCGCAAGCCTGCGCTGATGAGGAACCGTGGATTGGCCAGGCTCGGCAATCTGTAACAGGGCCATCGGCTAACGATCCAGGTCTTGAAGAAATTTCTCGAGAAAATGCAGTGCGCGAACCTGTAACACCGCCTCGGCATGGTCGGCCTGAACATCAATCAGAGCTGCCAGCCGGGCGATGCTGGCGTCTCTTGCGGCCAGCGCCTCGTCTCTGATTCTCATACAGGCCTGCGCGCGTGCGTCCTCTGAGGGCACAGCCATGGCCTCTTCAAGCGATTCTCGGAGGGTCATCTGTGACTCCAGAAAAGCCACGGGCATCGCCGTGTTGCGCTCGGCCTCTACCGGGTGGCCCTTTCGCTCGAGCAGGTAGGTTGCACGCGCAATCGGAGACTTGAGTGTCTTGTAGGCCTCATTGAGGTGTGTAGACCACTGAAGGGCCAGCCGCCGCTGCGCGTCCGTGCCAGCAGAAAATCGATCCGGGTGCACCACCGCCTGCAGCCGTCGCCAGGCCGAGTCCAGCTGCTGCTGGTCTATTCCAAAGACTTCCGGCAGACCCAAGAGGCTGAAATAATCTTGTGCCAGAAGGCCGGAAGCGGGCGAAGCCTCAGACCTGGAAAGATTCACCGCAGCCGCACTCACTCTTCACATTGGGATTTTCGAACCTGAAGCCCTCATTGAGGCCTTCACGCGCAAAGTCGAGCTGCGTGCCGTCGATATAGGGCAAGCTCTTGGGGTCTACAAACACCGTGACGCCATGACTCTCAAATGACATGTCCTCGCTGGCCGCATCATCGACGAACTCGAGCTTGTAGGCCAGGCCAGAGCAGCCTGTTGTACGAACACCCAGGCGAATGCCCACGCCCTTTCCGCGCTTCTCGATGTAGCGAGACACGTGCTGGGCCGCGCGTTCAGTCAGCGTGATGGCCATGCTTTTTCTTGTAGTCTTCGATCGCGGCCTTGATGGCATCTTCAGCAAGAATGGAACAGTGGATCTTCACTGGCGGAAGCGCGAGCTCATTGGCAATCTCTGTATTCTTGAGGGCCATGGCCTCATCAAGGGTCTTGCCCTTGACCCACTCCGTGACGAGTGACGAGGATGCAATCGCGGACCCACAGCCGTAGGTCTTGAAACGCGCATCTTCAATCACGCCCGACTCGCTCACCTTGATCTGCAGCTTCATGACGTCACCGCAGGCGGGAGCACCCACCATGCCGGTGCCGACATTGGGATCGTCCTTGTCGAGCGAGCCCACGTTTCTGGGATTCTCGTAATGATCAATGACCTTCTCGCTGTATGCCATGACGGTTCTCCTAGATGAATGATGAAGTTAGTGTGCTGCCCACTGAATGGTGCTGAGATCGACGCCCTCCTTCACCAACTCCCAGAGGGGGGACATCTCGCGCAACTTGGCCACCTTGTCCTTGAGCAGCGAAATCGTGAAGTCGACATCGGCTTCAGTGGTGTAGCGGCCGATTGAGAAGCGGATGGATGAGTGGGCCAGCTCGTCGCTGCGGCCCAGTGCACGAAGTACATAAGACGGCTCAAGGCTCGCACTCGTGCAGGCTGAGCCCGACGAGACGGCAATGTCTTTGATTGCCATGAGAAGCGACTCACCTTCGACATAATTGAAGCTGACATTCAGGTTGTGCGGCACCCGAGCCTCGAGGTCGCCATTGAGATAGACGGCCTCGATCTCTGAGAGGCCCTTCCAAAGGCGGTCGCGGAGCATGCGAATCCGTTCGTTCTCGGTGGCCATCTCCGCCTTGGCCAGCGCAAATGCAGCGCCCATGCCAACAATTTGATGCGTCGGGAGCGTGCCAGAGCGCATGCCGCGTTCATGGCCGCCACCATGGATGAGAGGCTCCAGACGAATGCGCGGCTTCCTGCGAACAAAGAGTGCCCCAATGCCCTTGGGACCATAGGTCTTGTGGGCCGAGAAACTCATGAGGTCTACCTTCAGGCTCTGGAGATCGATCTGCACCTTGCCGGTGGCCTGGGCGCTGTCCACATGCAGGATGATTCCTCGGGCCCGACAGAATTCACCAATCTTGGGAATGTCTTGAATGACCCCAATCTCGTTGTTCACGAACATGACCGACACCAGGATGGTGTCAGGACGGACTGCAGCCTCGAAAGCAGCAAAATCAATCAGGCCATCGGGCTGGACATCCAGGTAAGTCACCTCAAAGCCCTCCCGCTCCAGCTCACGGCAGGTGTCGAGAGTGGCCTTGTGCTCGGTTTTCACCGTGATGACATGGCGGCCTTTGTCCTTGTAGAAGTGCGCGGCGCCCTTGATGGCCAGATTGATGGACTCGGTGGCGCCAGATGTCCAGACCAACTCCTTGGGGTCGCAGCCCACCAGGTCTGCGACCTGTTGCCTGGCGGTCTCCACGGCCTCCTCTGCCTTCCAGCCATACGCGTGGCTGCGGGATGCAGGGTTGCCGAAATCCTCGCGAAGGAAGGGCAACAGCGCGTCGACCACCCGCGGGTCGACGGGCGTGGTGGCGGAGTAATCGAGGTAAATGGGTGCGATGGGTGCGTTCATGTGGGCTCAGTGGGCAGCAGATTCACGGTCATCGTGAAAGACAACATTTCGGGTCACGGGCTGATGCGACATGGACTGTTTCTCGCGCTGCTCATCGACGAGGTCTTGCAGCGTGATGGAGTCGAGGAAATCAACCATGTGTCGGTTCAGACTGGCCCAGAGTTCGTGGGTCATGCAGACCTGGTCGTCGTGGCAGTTCTGCTTGCCACCGCATTGCGTGGCGTCGAGTGGCTCGTCGACCGCGTAAATGATGTCGGCCACCGTTAGTTCTTTGGCGGAGCGGGCCAGACGATACCCTCCCCCTGGGCCGCGCATCGACTCCACCAGCTCATGCCGGCGAAGACGGCCGAAGAGCTGTTCAAGGTAGGACAGCGAAATGCGCTGGCGCTGGCTGATGGCAGACAAGGTGACCGGCCCTTTGTCCTGGCGCAGGCCAAGATCAATCATGGCAGTGACGGCAAAACGACCTTTGGTGGTGAGGCGCATCCAAAAACCTCCTATTTCCTGAGCGATTTAGTCAAGAGTTTAGAGTATCCGAGTGAATTACTCAACCTTTAACAAAAAAGGCCGCACAAGCGACCCTTTTTGATGGCGAGGAGGGGCTGCCGTCGGGGCAGGGCCCGGGGCAGGTTATCCAAATGGCCGTTTAAGCAGCCGCGACCATGCTCGCCCGACGGCGAACCACCTCCATCAGACCATTACAGGCATCTTCGATGTGGTCGAGGGCCTGCTCAAAGCCCTGACTGCCGCCGTGATACGGATCGCTCACGATCGCAGCCTCGTACTCGGTGGCAAAGCGCATGAGCAGTTGCAGCTTGTGCTGCAGGCCGCGTGGGGCGGTGCGCTGAAGCAACGCGAGGTTGTCCCAATCCATGGCCAGGATGTAGTCGTACTCGCTGAAGTCCTTCATTTCGACCTTGCGGGCCAGGTGGCCGCTCAGGTCGTAACCGCGCTTCTGGGCCGTGGCGGTGGCACGAGGGTCTGCAGCCTCACCCGCGTGAAAAGCGTGGGTGCCGGCTGAATCCGCTTGAACCAGCTCGCTCAGGCCTGCCGTTCGAACCATGTGGTCGAAAACGGCCTTGGCCGTGGGTGAGCGACAAATGTTGCCCATGCAGACAAATAGAACCCTTGTCGGCATGCCAACCACCTTCGGCGCAGACGATTCAGGCTTCTTGGGTGCAGGACGGCTCATGTTTTGGCTTCCTTTTTTTATAGAGTGGGTGGGCATGGGTTAGGCAGCGCGGCTTGCCCGGGCAGCGCTGGTTGGGGAGGGCTCGGGCTCGACCTGGTCGTGCAGGCGACCGGCACCGAACACGCGCGCCTTGAGGCGTGCGAGTTGATCCCGGGCCTGCGCGGCCTTTTCGAACTCGAGGTTTCTTGCGTGCTCAAGCATCTGCTTCTCGAGCCGCGCAATTTCGCGCGAGAGCTCCTTCTCGGAGAGATCGACCAGGTCGGCAGCGCGATTGGCCATGGCGTCGGCCTCACGCTGCTTGGACTTATTCGACATCACGCCGTCGATGAGGTCTCGAATTTCCTTCACCACGCCCGTGGGCGTGATGCCGTGCTCAGCATTGAAGGCCAACTGCTTGTTGCGGCGCCGCTCCGTCTCATCCATGGCCCTCTGCATCGAGGCGGTGATTCGATCGGCATAGAGAATTGCGCGACCTTCGATGTTCCGGGCCGCTCGGCCGATGGTCTGGATCAGGCTGCGGTCGCTCCTCAGGAAGCCTTCTTTGTCGGCATCGAGAATGGCCACCAAGGAGACCTCTGGGATGTCCAGGCCTTCACGCAGCAGGTTAATGCCCACCAGCACATCGAAACTACCCAGGCGCAGGTCTCGGAGAATCTCGACCCGCTCGACGGTGTCGATGTCCGAGTGCAGGTAACGGACCCGAATGCCGTTGTCGGAGAGGTAATCGGTGAGGTCTTCGGACATGCGCTTGGTCAGCGTTGTGACGAGCACCCGCTCGTTCTTGGCCACCCGAATCTGGATCTCTGAGAGAAGGTCGTCGACCTGAGTCTTGGCGGGGCGAACCTCAATGGCTGGGTCTACAAGCCCAGTGGGCCGCACAACCTGCTCCACGACATCGCCGCCGGAACGATCAAGCTCGTACTGACCAGGCGTGGCCGATACAAAGACCACCTGCCGCAGCTTGGGCTCGAGTTCATCAAACCGCAGGGGCCGGTTGTCGAGGGCCGATGGCAGCCGGAAGCCGAAGTCGACAAGGGTTTCCTTGCGCGAGCGGTCTCCACGGTACATGCCGCCCAGTTGGCCCACCATCACATGTGACTCATCCATGAAAATGAGTGCATCGGCTGGAAGGTAGTCGATCAGGGTGGGGGGTGGCGCGCCCGGTTCCGCACCAGAGAGGTGCCTGCTGTAATTCTCGATGCCCTTGCAAAAACCAAGCTCCCCAAGCATTTCGAGGTCGAAGCGCGTGCGTTGCTCGATGCGCTGGGCCTCGACGAGTTTGCCCTGCGACACAAACCATTTCGATCGCTCCACCAGCTCGGCCT
>JBEARM010000007.1:0-27504 GCA_041163175.1 Pseudomonadota bacterium
TTTCCAGCGCTTCAACCGACATTCCCTTGTCCTTTTTCACGGAGCGAGGGGTGAGCGAGCGGGGGGTTGGCATCTCGGTGGCGGTGCTCGACACCCGTGAAAATCCCAATGTCGTGCGCTGGTTGGGCCATCGACCCGGTGAGCCGATGAACCCGGCCTCGACCGTCAAGCTGGTGACCACCCGTGCGGCATGGTCGATTCTGGGGCCTGATTACCGGCATCGAACCCGCTTTCTCACCACGGGAACGGTTCGCAACGGTCGACTCAAGGGTTCCGTCTATGTGAAGGGTGGTGGAGATCCGAAACTGGTTCAGGAGGATTTACAGGCCATCGTCGCTCAGTTGCGGGCGGCGGGAATTCAGCACATTGAGGGTGATCTGGTGCTCGATGGCACTCGGTTTGGGGAGCCACCCGGTGACCCAAATGCCTTTGATGGCATGGGGTTCAAGCCCTACAACGTCACGCCGCACGCGGCCATGCTCAATTTCAAGGCCGTGAAGGTCAGTCTGTCACGGTCGGCCAATGGGCGTCTGAAGGGTGAGATCGAGCCGGCCCTGACTGGATTGCGACTGAGAACGGCCGTCAAGCAGGTTCGGGGCGACTGTTCCCGCAACCAGATTCAGATCATCACGAAGACCAACCTGCTGGAGGTGCAGGGGCGCCTCGGTCGAGGCTGCCCTGGGCTCGACCTCTATGTCTCGGTCTATGACCACCTGCAGTTCGCCCATCGGCTGTTCTCCGCCACCTGGCGAGCCGCGGGCGGCAGATTCCAGGGGCGCGTTCGTGAGGGCCCAACCCCTGCCCATGCACGCCCGCTTCTGGAGTGGGTCTCCCCGCGGGCCCTGCAGGAGTTGGTCTCGGACATCAACAAGCTGAGCAACAACCCGATGGCTCGCACCCTGTATTTAAATTTGTCAGCAGAAACAGGTGGGCCGGGCACCCGAGCCGATGCCGAACAGCGGATCAAGTCTTGGCTGTCTGGTCAGAACCTGGCTTTTCCGGAACTGGTGATCGACAACGGTTCTGGTCTTAGCCGAATGAGCCGAATCGCGCCCCAGAGCCTGACGAGGCTCCTGGTGGAGGCCCTGCGTGGGCCTGGTGCCGCAGAGTGGATTGAGACCTTGCCGGCCGCTGGCTTGGAGGGCACGATGCGGCGCCGGCTCAGGGATGGCGCTGTGCTTGGACGAGCCTGGGTGAAAACCGGCTCTCTCGACGAGGTGAGGGCCTACTCCGGATATGCGCTGACAGAGGCTGGTCATTGGGTGGCCTTTTCGGCGATCATCAATGATCCGAAGGCACGAGAGGCGGCTCCCGGATTGGATGCACTCGTGAAGTGGATTGTTGAAACCCTCTAGGGAGGCGTTTGTCTGAATCCCATGAAGCCCCAGCCTGCCATGGTCGGTCCGGATCCGACAGACGTTCTGGAGCGCCGAGCGCTCGGGGTGGTCGTGGCCGCTTTACTGGCACTCTCGACGGTACTCACCGCGTCTGGTCGCGAGCGGGTGGTCGGCTGGTCTCAGATTGTGGTGCAGGCCTTCACTGCTGAGCCCGCCCAGTCCCTCTTTCACATTGGGGTGAACAAACTCACGCCCCAGCAAGGACGTGCAGCCCGATGGATTGCTCGCAAGCATCGGGTGTCCGTGGCGGCAGTCGAGCAAATCGTGCTGGCCGCGTATGCCAGTGCCGCCACGCACCGTCTCGACCCTTATCTGCTGTTGGCGGTGATTGCAGTGGAGTCGAGCTTTAACCCCTTGGCTGAGAGCAAGGTGGGCGCGCAGGGCTTGATGCAGGTGATGCCCGAGGTGCATCGGGAGCGGTTTCAGCGCCACGGTGGCACAGATGCCGCGTTAAACCCTTGGGCCAATATTGACGTCGGCGCGGGCATCCTTCGGGAGTACCTCGACCGGTATAAAACCATTGAGGCAGCGCTGTCGGCCTACGTGGGCATGGGGCCAGCCGGCCAGACGCAGTACCCCGAAAAGGTGCTGCGCATGCGAGAGCGACTGTATGCGGCCGCCCAGGGGCGTGTGCTGGCTTAGTCTGCTGGCCTTTTAGCTGGTGACGCGCGAGCGGGCCAAGGCAGCCATCGCCGCCTGAACGCCGCCAGGCTGATGGGCCACCCCCGCTGCGGACAGGGCCATCTCCACGCCACCGAGCGCGCCCAGGAGACTGAGGTCGTTGAAGTCGCCGAGGTGGCCGATTCGAAAGACCTTGCCTGCGAGTTGGCCCAGGCCCATGCCGAGCGACATGTTGGACTGTGTGAGGGCGATCTGGCGAAGGTGGTCTGCGTCGACATGACTGCCATCGGCGCCCACAGGCATGCGCACCGCCGTGAGTACAGGGCTGTGAAGGTCAGGCGCCTGGCAGACGAGGTCGAGGCCCCAGGCCGCCACGGCAGCCCGCGTCGCCATGGAATGCCGCTTGTGGCGGGCGAAGACCTGTGGAAGGCCTTCCTCGTTGAACATGTCGATGGCCTCGGCCAGGCCGTAGAGCAGGTTGGTGTTTGGTGTGCTGGGCCAGAAGCCCTTCTTATTGGCTTCCAGGATGTCGTCCCAGGCCCAGAAGGCACGCGGCATGGTGGCCTTCTCGCTGGCAGCCAGGGCCTTTTGGCTCACGGCATTGAAGCCCAGGCCCGGGGGCAGCATGAGCCCCTTCTGGGAGCTTGCCACGCTCACATCCACACCCCATTCATCCTGCTTGAACTCGACGCTGCCGAGTGCGGAGATGGTGTCGACGAGCAGAAGTGCCGGATGGCCGGCCGCGTCCAGTGCCTTGCGCACGGCACCGATGTCGGAGGTGACGCCGGTGGAGGTTTCGTTGTGGACCACACAGACCGCCTTGATCTCGTGGGCGGTGTCGGCCTTGAGATGTGCCTCGATGAGATCGGGCTGGACGCCGAGGCCCCAATCCCCTTTGATGACCTCTGGACGCAGGCCCAGTCGGGTGGCCATTTTCAGCCAAAGGCCTGCGAAGTGGCCAGCCTCGAACATGAGTATTTTGTCGCCCGGGTTCATGGTGTTGACAAGGGCGGCCTCCCAGGCTGCCGTGCCGGATGCGGGGTAGATGACCACAGGCCCTTTGGTGCCAAAGAGGGGTCGAACCCCTTCGAGC
This sequence comes from Pseudomonadota bacterium, assembly GCA_041163175.1. Classification (GTDB taxonomy): domain Bacteria; phylum Pseudomonadota; class Gammaproteobacteria; order Burkholderiales; family Burkholderiaceae_A; genus Hahnella. The sequence goes on from JBEARM010000007.1 coordinate 3,112, forward strand.
ACCCGCAGGGCCAAGGCCTGGAACTCAGGCCCGCGATGGTCGATGGTGGGGAAGTCGATGGCTCGCAGCACCCGGTCGGGCACATTGGACGGGCCGGGAATCTGCAGGAAGTGCCGACCCTGACCCACACGGTTGAGGCTGGACCGAGGATTGATGGCGGGTGGGAAGTCGCGTTGCATGGCGGGGGAGTTCACGCTGAAGGGTTCACGTTGGAGGGGACTTAAAGTCAATCTAACATTGTAATCTTTCCGACATGAGCTGGTCATCCCTCATCACCCCTCCATGAAGCCCGCTGACTCGCTGCCGCCTCTCGAGAAACCGTCCCGTCGGATGGTGCTCCAAGGCAGTGCGGCCGGTGCCTTGCGTCGGGGTGGGCTCGCCGATCGGCTCCGCAAAGAGGTGCGAGGCGACGTCCTCTTCGATGCCGCCTCTCGGGGCCGCTATGCCACCGATGCCTCCATCTACCAGCGCATGCCCTTGGGGGTGGTGGTGCCGGAGACCAGCCTAGACCTTCGCCTGGCCCTGGAGGTCGCCCGAGATGCCGGTGTGCCGGTCCTCAGCCGTGGTGGTGGAACCTCTCAGTGTGGACAGACTGTCGGTGAGGCGTTGGTCATCGACACCAGCCGGCACCTGCGAAAGATGCTCTCACTGGACCTACAAGCGGGCGAGGTGACGGTGGAGCCTGGGATGGTCCTGGATCACCTCAATCAGGCGCTTAAGCCCCATGGCGTCTGGTTTCCGGTGGATGTCTCCACAGCAGCCCAGTGCACGATTGGCGGTATGGCGGGGAATAATTCCTGCGGCTCTCGTTCGCTGTACTACGGGAATATGGTGCACAACGTGCGGGCGATCGACGCCATCTTGGACGACGGCACCCTGGCCCGGTTTGCAGCCTTCGGCGACGGCGCCGAGATGCAGTTGAACAGCCAGCGGCTTCGGGCGCTCGTCTCTCGGCTTCATGAGATTGCACAGCAGGTCGCACCCGAGATTCGGGCCCTCTGGCCCAAGGTGATGCGCCGCGTGGGCGGCTACAACCTCGACATCTTTGATCCTCAGAGTGAACGGCCCTACACCCCTGATGGCCGCGTCAATCTGGCCCACTTGCTCGTGGGATCCGAGGGCACCTTGGCCACGTTTGAGTCCATCCGGCTGGCACTCGCGCCCATTCCCAGGGCCAAGGTCTTGGGCGTCGTGAACTTTCCGACCTTCCAAAAGGCGATGGAGGCGACCCCATTGATTGTGGGCCTCAAGCCGGTGGCGGTTGAACTGGTGGACCGCACCATGATTGAACTCTGCCGGGTGAACCCCGTTTTTGCCCCCGTGATTGCGGATGCCCTGGTGAATGTGGGCGGGCGGGAGACCGATGCCCTCTTGCTGGTGGAGTTTGCGGGCGAGGATGCTGAGCGGCTTGGCCGAGACCTCCTGGCCCTGGAGGAACTCATGGGAGACCTGGGGCTTCCGGGCTCGGTGGTCTCCATGAGAGACCCCAAGCGGCAGGCGGCTCTTTGGGAGGTCCGCAAGGCGGGCCTCAACATCATGATGTCCCTGAGGGGCGACGGCAAGCCGGTGTCCTTCATTGAAGACTGCGCGGTGCCCTTGGAACACCTGGCGGACTACACGGCCAGTCTCTCAGAGGTCTTTGCCCGGCACGGCACCCAGGGCACCTGGTATGCCCACGCCTCGGTGGGCACCCTGCATGTTCGGCCCATTCTGGACATGCGTCGGGATGGGGCCGAGAAGATGCGTGCCATCGCCGAGGAGGCCGCCGCCCTGGTGCGTCAGTTCAAGGGGGCCTTCTCGGGCGAGCATGGGGATGGTCTCGTGCGAAGTGAGTGGGTGGGCTGGCAGTTTGGCCCGCAGATCACGCGGGCCTTCGAGGCTGTGAAAGATGCATTCGATCCCAAGAATCGGCTCAACCCCGGCAAGATCGTTCGCGCCACGCGCATGGACGACCGCAGCCTTTTTCGATTCCCGCCGGATTATCGGGTCTCCCCTCTGAAGACGGGGCTGGACTGGTCGGCCTGGAATGTCCAGAACGACCCGTCCGTGCGCGGTGACCCCGGCACGATGGGCATTCAGATTGGCCCCCCAGGCTCGGGCGATGACCCTTCGGGAGGTCTCTCCAAGGCTGTGGAGATGTGCAACAACAACGGCCATTGCCGTAAATTCGATGCGGGTGTGATGTGCCCGAGTTATCGGGTCACGCGGGAGGAGGTGCACTCGGTTCGTGGTCGAGCCAACACGCTCCGGCTGGCCTTGAGTGGCCAACTCCCGAACGATCTGGCGGGCCCCGAGGTCGCCGAAGCCATGGACCTCTGCGTGGGCTGCAAGGCCTGTAAGCGTGAGTGCCCGACGGGGGTCGACATGGCCCGCATGAAGATCGAGGCGGCCCATCAGCGGGGGCTTCGCCATGGCTTTGCCTTCCGCGACCGTCTGGTCGCAAGCCTCCCCGACCTGGCCCAACGGGTGCATCGCACGCCAGCCTTGGGCGCGATGCTGAACCTCCGCAACCAGTGGCCATGGCTGGCCCGGCTTTTGGAGCCCATCACGGGTGTGGCGGCGAGTCGGCCACTTCCAGCGTGGGCCTCTGCCTCATTTCGTCAGCAGGCCCAGGACGATGCCTCCTCGATGGCGTGGGCCAGTCTAGAGGCCTGTGATGTCGTGCTCTGGGCCGACACCTTCAACTCCGCCTATTCGCCAGAGGCCTTGATGGCCTTGGGTCAGGTCATGCGCCAGGCTGGGTATCGCGTAGCGCTCTCAGGGGCGGCCGCGGCCAAGCCGCTCTGTTGTGGCCGCACGGCCTTGTCCGTGGGTGATGTCGACGGCGCCCGTCGACGGGCGGTGGCGGTTCTGGATGCACTGGCCCCCGTGCTGGTCAGCGGCGTGCCCGTGGTGGGCGTCGAGCCCTCCTGTGTGCTCGGGTTTCAGGATGAGTGGCAGACCATGAACCTTGGTCCGCGCGCCGAACAACTGGGGCGCCAGGCAACACTCTTCGAGACCTGGTGGATGTCGGAGCTGGCCCAGGGGCATCTCAAGCCACCGTCTGTGGGCGAGGGCCGCGCGGTCTACGTGCATGGCCATTGCCACCAGAAGGCATTGGGTGCATGGAGCCCCACCATCGATGCACTGCGATCTGTAGGCTTCGAGGTGCATCCGATTGAGTCGAGTTGCTGCGGCATGGCAGGGGCTTTCGGCTACGACCCCCAACACCAGGAGGTCTCCAAGGCCATGGCCCAGGCCAGTCTGGTGCCTGCGGTGGCCTCGGCCCCGGCCGACGCCTGGATCGTGGCCGATGGATTTTCTTGCCGTCATCAGATTCAGGACCTTGCTGGTCGAACCCCCATCACCGCGGCGCAGGCCATTGCAAAGGCCTGGCTGGGCTCATAATTTCGTCACATCACTTCTTTAGGCCATTCATGGACCCCATCCTTCGACAGCAAGCCCTCGACTATCACGAGTTCCCCACGCCCGGGAAGATCTCCATTCAGCCCACCAAGCAGCTCACGAACCAGCGTGACCTGGCCCTGGCCTATTCCCCTGGAGTGGCCGCAGCTTGCTTAGAGATTGCCCAAGACCCCATGAATGCCTTTAAGTACACGGCCCGCGGCAACCTGGTGGGCGTGGTGACCAATGGCACGGCAGTGCTTGGCCTCGGAGACATCGGCCCGCTGGCGGCCAAGCCGGTCATGGAGGGCAAGGGCGTGCTCTTCAAGAAGTTCGCGGGCATCGATGTCTTCGACATTGAACTGGCTGAGCGAGACCTCGACAAGATCGTGGATGCCGTGGCGGCCTTGGAGCCCACCTTCGGCGGTATCAATTTGGAAGACATCAAGGCCCCCGACTGTTTCTACATCGAACGCAAGCTTCGCGAGCGGATGAAGATTCCTGTCTTCCATGACGATCAGCACGGCACCGCCATTGTTGTGGCAGCGGCCCTGGTCAATGGACTGGCCGTGGTGGGCAAGGAGATCGGCAAGGTCAAGCTGGTGGTCTCCGGCGCGGGTGCGGCGGCCCTGGCCTGCCTGGACTTGCTGCTCGACCTTGGCATGCCCAAAGAAAACATCTGGGTCACGGACATCAAGGGTGTGGTCTACGAGGGGCGCACCGAGCTCATGGACCCAGAGAAGGCTCGCTTCTGTCAGCCGACCAGTGCGCGGCAGCTCGCCGACGTGATTGCAGACGCAGACGTGTTTCTGGGCCTGTCGGCCGGCGGTGTGCTCAAGCCCGAGATGGTGTCAAAGATGGCCGCCAAGCCCATCATTTTTGCCCTGGCCAATCCCGAGCCGGAAATTCTTCCCGAGCTGGTGAAGGAGGTTCGTCAGGATGCCGTCATTGCCACGGGTCGAACCGACTACCCGAACCAGGTGAACAACGTGCTCTGCTTCCCGTTCATCTTCCGCGGCGCATTGGATGTGGGGGCCACCACCATCACCCGCGGCATGGAACTCGCCGCTGTGCGCGCGATGGCCGAGCTTGCACGTGCCGAGCAGTCGGAGGTTGTCACTGCCGCCTATGGCACCGAGGGCATCTCCTTCGGCCCGGAATACCTGATTCCAAAGCCCTTTGACCCTCGTCTGATTGTGAAGATCGCGCCCGCTGTGGCCCAGGCAGCCATGGATGACGGCGTGGCCATCCGGCCACTCTCAGACATGGATGCCTACGTGGATCGCCTTCAGGAGTTTGTCTACCACTCGGGCAACTTCATGAAACCCTTGCTCACGGCAGCCCGCCGGGCGGAGAAGCGCCGCGTGGTCTTTGCTGAGGGTGAGGAGGAGCGCGTGCTGCGCGCGGTGCAGGTGGTCCTAGACGAAGGCCTGGCGGATCCGATCCTGATTGGCCGGCCCGCGGTCATTGAGAAGCGCATTGCGCGGTTCGGCCTGCGGATGCACCTTGGCGAAGACGTCACGGTGGTGAACCCGGAGCAGGATGATCGCTATCGCGAATACTGGGAGACTTATCACCAGATGACCGAGCGCAGCGGGGTTACGTCCCAGTATGCCCAGATCGAGATGCGCCGCCGACACACCCTCATTGGCGCCATGATGATTCACAAGGGGCATGCGGATGCCATGATCTGCGGCACCTTTGGCACCCATAGCCTTCACCTTCATTACGTGAACCAGGTGATTGGGCGTGCTGCCGATGCAAGCGTCTATGCCGCCATGAACATCCTGATCCTCCAGCACCGAACCATTGCGCTGGTGGACACCCACGTGAATGAAAATCCGTCGGCCGAGGCGTTGGCCGAGATCACCGTGGTGGCGGCGCAGACCATGCGATCCCTCGGCCTGGATCCGAGGGTTGCCTTGCTCTCGCACAGCAACTTCGGCAGTGGAAACTCTGAGTCCGCCCGCAAGATGCGGGATGTATTGCAGTTGGTTCGGGAGCGGGAGCCCTCGCTCAATGTGGACGGTGAAATGCATGGCGATGTGGCACTCGATGCCGAGCTCCGCAAGGCGCTCATGCCCAACTCCACGCTGCAGGGCGATGCCAATCTGCTTGTGCTCCCGAGCATGGAGTCGGCCAACATTTCATACAACCTTTTGAAGCGCGCGGCGGGCAACAATGTGGCCATCGGCCCGATTCTCCTGGGCTGTGCCGCCCCGGTTCACGTGCTCACGGCCTCTGCAACCGTGCGTCGGCTCGTCAACATGACGGCCATTGCAGTGGTGCAGGCCAATGCGGCTGTCAGTGCCGGCGAGGGTGGCGCCCAGGGCTGAGCAGGTCTTGCAGGTCTAGAACTCGCCGCTTCTGGCAGCGACGGCCGCGAGCACCACGGCGCCTGCGGTTTCTGTTCTCAGGATGCGCGGGCCGCAGCGAATGCCCACAAAACCATGGGCCCGGGCCAACTGCTCCTCGTCATCCGTCCAGCCGGCCTCCGGGCCAATGGCAATCGTGAGGCTGCCCGCCAGGGGTGCCTGGGTGAGGGTCTGCTGCGCGAACGGGTCGAGCAGCCAGCCCGTCTGAGGTGCGGGCGTGGCCGAGAACTCGGCCAGCGCTGCATCCAGGCGCAGGATGGGATGGACCGTTGGCACCTGGTTGCGACCGGACTGTGCTGCAGCGGCGGCGGCAATTCGTTGCCAATGCACGAGACGCTTCTCGGCCCGATCACCCTCAAGCCGCAACTGGCTGCGGGACGCCTGCACCGGCTGAATGGCAGCAACACCGAGTTCCGTGGCCTTCTCCACCACCCAGTCCATCTTGTCGCCCAGGCACAGGGCCTGAATGAGCCGAGAGGGCGTTGGGGATTCTCGGCTGACGGCTTCGGTGGTTGAGACCATGACCCCGCAGTGTTTGGAGTGGGGGTCAGTGACCACCGCCTCGGCCTCGAGGCCCTGACCATCGAAGAGCGTGATGACGTCACCCGCTTGGGCTCTAAGCACCTTGATCAGGTGGTGGCTGTTGTCCGGGGTGAGGCTGAGTGGTCCGAGTGCCAGGCCCGGTTGGAGGAGTCGAATGCGCATGGGCAGGAGCCTACAGATCAGAAAAACTTGAAGTAAAGATTCAAAAACTTCAACGAATGCTGAAGGGTGGTGTCTCGGTAGAATCCCTATTCTCTGTCGAATCTCGAAGAAAGTCAGCGCATGAATGCCTCCTCCCAGCAGATGGCCAACGCAATCCGCGCCCTGGCCATGGACGCCGTTCAACAGGCCAATTCTGGCCATCCAGGCATGCCCATGGGCATGGCTGACATGGCGGTCGCGCTCTGGAGGGACCACCTTCGGCACAATCCAGCCAACCCATCCTGGGCGAATCGAGACCGCTTCGTCGTCTCCAATGGGCACGGCTCGATGCTGCTCTACGCCCTGCTACACCTGTCTGGCTACGACCTTCCCATGTCCGAATTGCGCCAGTTCCGGCAGCTCCACTCCAAAACCCCGGGTCACCCAGAGGTGGATGTCACCCCAGGGGTCGAGACGACCACAGGCCCCCTGGGCCAGGGCATCTCCAATGCGGTGGGCATGGCCCTGGCCGAGCGGCTGCTGGCGGCTGAATTTAACCGGCCCGGCCATACCCTGGTCGACCATCACACCTTCGTATTCCTGGGAGATGGCTGCCTCATGGAGGGCATCAGCCACGAGGCCTGCAGCCTGGCTGGGGTGTGGGGCCTCTCCAAGCTCATTGCCCTCTACGACGACAACGGCATCTCCATCGATGGCGACGTCACCGGCTGGTTCCGCGATGACACTCGGGCTCGATTCGAATCCTATGGCTGGAATGTGCTGGGCCCCATCGACGGCCATGACAGCCAGGCGGTGAGCCTGGCCATCGCCACGGCCAAAGACTGGGCCGAGGGCGGCCGCAATGGTCGGCTGGCACCGACACTCATCATTTGTAAGACCCAGATTGGGAAGGGTTCACCAAACCGGGCGGGCAGTGCGAAGGCCCATGGCGAAGCCCTTGGTGACGAGGAAATTGCGCTCACGCGCGCGGCCATCGACTGGTCACACCCGCCGTTTGAGATTCCCGAGGCCATCTATCGGGCCTGGGATGCCAAGCCTGCGGGCCAGGCTGCACAGTCCCTTTGGGAGAACCGGCTCGCGGCTTATCGCAAGGCCTACCCCAACGAGGCGGCAGCCTTCGAGGCTCGCCTTGCAGGCCAGCGGCCAGCCGACTTCGACCAGAAGAATGCAGCACTGATTGCATCGCTGTGTGCGTCTGCGCCCAACGTGGCAAGCCGCAAGGCCTCGCAGATGGTGCTCGATGACATTGGTCCACGACTGCCGGGCCTAATTGGTGGCTCCGCAGACCTGACCGGCAGCAACCTCACGAACTGGAAGGGCGTGTCCACGTTGTCGGTGGACGAGAAAGGGGCCCTCACGCCGGGCCAGCACATCAGCTACGGGGTTCGGGAATTCGGCATGGCAGCCATCTGCAACGGCATTGCCCTGCACGGTGGCTTCATTCCCTACTGCGCAACCTTCCTCACCTTCTCGGATTACAGCCGCAATGCGATTCGCATGGCAGCCCTGATGCGACGTCAGGTCATCCACGTCTTCACCCACGACTCGATCGGTCTGGGCGAGGATGGCCCCACCCATCAGCCGGTGGAGCATCCCGCGAGCCTTCGCCTGATCCCAAATCTTCAGGTCTGGCGGCCGGCCGATGCCGTCGAGACGGCCGTGGCCTGGCAGTCTGCCTTGGCCAATGTCCATGGTCCCTCGGCCTTGTTGCTCTCGCGCCAGGGGCTGCCGCCGCAGGTGCGTGACCCGGCGCAGGCTCGGGACATCGCCAAGGGTGGCTATGTGCTCACCTCTGACCCACGCCCCCAGATCGTGATCATGGCCACAGGCTCGGAGGTTGGCCTGGTCATGGAGGCCACGGCCCGGCTGCGCGCCCAGAAGGTTCGGGTTCGGGTGGTGTCCATGCCCTCGACCACTGTCTTTGACCAGCAGGCCCCAGCCTACAAGGCCCAGGTGCTGCCGCCGGATGTTCCGCGCGTGGCCGTGGAGGCGGGTGTGACCGACCTTTGGTGGAAGTATCAGCCGGCCGCCGTGGTGGGCCTTGACCGCTTTGGAGAGTCGGCGCCTGCGGGAGCTCTCTTCAAGCATTTCGAGCTCACCCCAGAGGCCGTGGTGAAAACGGCACAATTGGTGCTCGAGGGCTGATCGCCACAACACAATCTGCCGCATTTCACGACCAGCATTTCAATACAGGAGACATCACATGACCGTACGGGTTGCCATCAATGGCTATGGCCGCATTGGGCGCAATGTTCTGAGGGCCCACTATGAGGGCGGCAAGCGCCATGACATTGAGATCGTGGCGATCAACGACCTGGGCAACCCCGAGACCAACGCACACCTCACCCGCTACGACACCGCCCACGGCCGTTTCCCTGGGCAGGTGGCCGTCGACGGCGACGCCATGGTGGTCAATGGCGATCGCATTCGAGTCTTGGCCAATCGCAACCCAGCGGAACTACCCTGGAAGGACCTTGGTGTCGACCTCGTCATGGAGTGCACGGGTTTCTTCACCAGCAAAGAGAAGGCCTCTGCCCATCTGGCCGGTGGCGCCAAAAAGGTCTTGATTTCTGCCCCCGGTGGCAAGGACGTGGATGCCACGGTGGTCTTTGGCGTGAACCACACCACCCTGCGGGCGAGCCATACGGTGGTCTCGAATGCCTCCTGCACCACCAACTGCCTGGCCCCAGTGGCCAAGGTGCTGCACGAGGCGCTCGGCATGGAGTCTGGCCTCATGACCACCATCCACGCCTACACCAACGATCAAGTCCTCACGGACGTGTACCACGAGGACCTGCGTCGGGCCCGTTCAGCCACCATGTCCATGATTCCGACCAAGACGGGTGCCGCGGCCGCCGTGGGCCTGGTGCTGCCCGACCTCAACGGCAAACTCGATGGCTACGCCATGCGGGTGCCCACCATCAATGTCTCCGTGGTCGACCTCACCTTCCATGCTGCCCGGGCCACCTCGATCGATGAGGTCAATGCGCTCCTGAAGGCGGCCAGTGAGGGGCCGCTCAAGGGGGTGCTGGGCTACAACACCTCGCCCCTGGTCTCCGTGGACTTCAACCACGACGCCCACTCCAGTGTCTTTGATGCCACCCAGACCCGCGTCTCGCCCGATGGGCGTCTCATCAAGGTCTTGTCCTGGTATGACAACGAGTGGGGCTTCTCCAACCGCATGCTCGACACGGCCGTGGCCATGATGTCGGCCAAGTCTGCATGAAGTTCAAGCGCATGACCGACCTCCCGCTGTCGGGTCAGCGGGTCTTCATTCGTGCGGATCTGAACGTTCCCCAGGACGACACCGGACGAATCACAGACGACACCCGGATCCGAGCCTCGGTACCAGCCATCGAGCATGCGCTGAAGGCCGGAGCAGCGGTCATGGTCACCTCTCATCTGGGCCGGCCCAACGAGGGCGAACTGCGGGCAGAGGACTCCTTGGCTCCGATCGCCCTGCGACTGGCCGAGCTCCTCGACCGCAAGGTACCCCTCATCAGCAACTGGCTCGATCAGCCGTTCTCGGTGGCTGCAGGCGAGATCGTCATGCTGGAGAACTGTCGTGTGAATGTGGGCGAGAAGAAGGACGACGAGGGCCTCTCGAAGAAAATGGCCGCGCTGTGCGACATCTATGTGAACGATGCCTTTGGCACAGCCCACCGGGCAGAGGCGACGACCCATGGACTGGCGCGATTTGCAAAGATCGCCTGTGCGGGGCCGCTCATGGCGGCCGAGCTCGACGCCCTGGGCAAGGCCCTTGAGGCGCCCCGTCGGCCGCTGGTGGCCATTGTGGCGGGCTCGAAGGTGTCCACCAAGCTCACCATCCTGCGCTCTTTGGCCCAGAAGGTGGATCAACTTATTGTCGGTGGTGGCATTGCCAATACCTTCATGGCGGCGGCTGGGCTTCCCATCGGGAAATCATTGGCCGAGATGGACCTGCTCGATGAGGCGCGCCAGATCATGGCCGCCATGCGAGCCCGGGGTGCCGAGGTGCCCATTCCCGAAGACATCGTGACGGCCAACGAGTTCTCCTCCCAGGCCCGGGCCAACAAGGTGCTGGCCCACCAGTGCGCGGTGGATGACATGATTCTCGACATTGGCCCCCGCACCGCGGCCAAGCTCGCTGGCGTCATTGCCAATGCTGGCACGGTGGTCTGGAACGGCCCCTTGGGCGTCTTCGAGATTGAGCAGTTTTCGGGCGGCACTCGAACCCTGGCCTCTGCGATTGCGCACTCACCGGCCTTCTCGATTGCGGGTGGTGGCGACACCCTGGCGGCCATTGCCAAGTACAACATTGCCAATCAGATCGACTACATCTCCACGGGGGGCGGCGCCTTCCTGGAGTTCTTGGAGGGCAAGACCCTCCCGGCGGTTGCAGCCTTGCTGGCGCGCGCCGACGCGTAGTTTTGAGAAGCCGCCAAGCTGGGCGAAAATAAGCGTCTTTCGCCCAAAGGAGTTCGAAGATGGCACTGGTGTCCCTTCGGCAGCTGCTCGATCACGCCGCCGAGCACGGTTACGGCATTCCTGCCTTCAATGTGAACAACCTCGAGCAGGTCCAGGCCATTCTGGCCGCGGCCGATGCCGTGGATGCCCCAGTGATCATGCAGGCCAGTGCGGGCGCGCGAAAGTACGCCGGGGAGGCCTTCCTGCGGCATCTTATTGAGGCTGCTGTGGAGAGCTACCCCCACCTGCCGATTGTCATGCACCAAGACCACGGCCAGAGCCCTGAGGTCTGCCAGGGCGCCATGAACCTTGGTTTTTCCAGCGTCATGATGGATGGCTCGCTGGAGGCTGATGGCAAGACCATTGCCAGTTACGACTACAACGTGGAAGTAACCAAGACGGTGGTGGCCATGGCCCATGCCAAGGGCGTCTCGGTGGAGGGCGAACTCGGCTGCCTCGGGTCGCTGGAGACCATGCGCGGTGACAAGGAAGACGGCCATGGCACCGATGCCACCATGACGGCCGACCAACTCCTGACGGACCCAGAGCAGGCTGCAGACTTCGTTCGTCAGACCCAGCTCGATGCCCTGGCCATCGCCATTGGCACGAGCCATGGAGCCTACAAGTTCACACGCAAGCCCACGGGCGACATTCTCGCCATCGATCGTATTCGAGAGATCAACCGTCGCATCCCCAACACCCACCTGGTCATGCATGGGTCGTCCTCGGTGCCACAAGACCTGCTCGAGGAGATTCGGGCCCACGGCGGCGATCTAAAAGAAACCTATGGTGTTCCCGTGGAAGAAATTCAGAAGGCCATTGGACACGGCGTGCGCAAGATCAACATCGACACCGACATTCGCCTGGCCATGACCGCGGCCATCCGCCGTCATATGGCCCAGAACCCCTCGCATTTTGATCCGCGTGATTACCTCAAGCCGGCCCGTGAGGCGGCCAAAGTCATTTGCAAGGCGCGCTATGAGCAGTTCGGCTGCGCGGGGCAGGCGAGCAAGATCAAGGCGGTGAGCATGGTGGACATGGCGGCCCGATACAAGGCGGGCCAGTTGGCTCAGATCGTTCAATGACGGCGGTCTTCGAGACCAGCCTCTCCTCGCTGCCGCTGCTGGGCCGAGGAAAGGTTCGAGACCTCTATGCCGTGGGCGATGACAAGCTGCTCATGGTGGCTTCCGACCGTCTTTCTGCATTTGATGTCGTCATGAACGAGCCCATCCCAGAGAAGGGTGTGGTGCTCAACCGCATGAGCGAGTTCTGGTTCGCAAAGCTGGCCCACATCGTGCCCAACCACCTCACGGGCATCGACCCCGAGACCGTGGTTCAAGAACATGAGGTGGAGCAGGTTCGGGGCCGGGCCGTGGTGGCCAAGCGGCTCAAGCCACTGCCCGTCGAGGCCGTGGTGCGTGGCTACCTCATTGGGGGTGGCTGGAAGGATTACCAGGCCACGGGCTCGGTCTGTGGCATTGCCTTGCCCAAGGGGCTTTCGATGGCTGCACGCCTGCCCGAGCCCATCTTCACGCCAGCCCACAAGGCCGAGGCGGGCGCCCACGACGAGAACATCTCGTTTGAGCAGGTGGTGGCAAGCATTGGCGAGAAGCATGCCCACGAGATTCGTCGCATCAGCCTGGCCCTCTACAAGGAGGCCGCAGCCTACGCCTTGGAGCAGGGCATCATCGTGGCCGACACCAAGTTTGAGTTCGGACTCGACGAGCACGGTGTGCTGCACCTCATGGATGAGGTGCTCACGGCAGACTCCTCACGGTTCTGGCCCGTCGACCAATACCAGGAGGGCATCAGTCCGCCGAGCTTCGACAAGCAGTTTGTGCGCGACTACCTCGAGACCCTCGACTGGGGCAAGACGGCGCCCGCGCCGGCATTGCCCATTGATGTGATCGCCAAGACTGCGGCCAAGTACCGAGAGGCGCTCTTTCGAATTGCTGGCGTGCGCATGCCTGTTGTGGGCGTGGTCATGGGCTCTCAGTCCGACTGGGAGATCATGCGACACGCCGTGGACATGCTCGACCGCTTTGGCATTCCGCATGAGGCCCGCGTGGTCTCGGCCCATCGCATGCCCGATGCGCTCTATGGCTATGCCGAAACCGCCCACGCACGGGGCTTGCGCGGGATCATCGCCGGCGCGGGCGGCGCCGCCCACCTGCCGGGCATGCTGGCAGCCAAGACCACGGTGCCAGTCTTCGGCGTGCCGGTGCCTTCCAAATACCTGCGGGGCGAGGATTCGCTCTACTCCATTGTGCAGATGCCCAAGGGCATTCCTGTGGCCACCTTCGCCATTGGTGAGGCTGGCGCCGCCAATGCGGCACTCCACCTGGTGGCCACCTTGGCCACCCAGGACGAGGTGCTCCGAGATCGACTCGAACAGTTCCGTCTGCAGCAAACGGCCGCTGCGCATTCCATGAATGCCAGCCTGGGCCGGGCAGCGGCGCCCGTGAACTAGTCGCCTACCCATGCAGATTGGACTCCTCGGGGGCGGTCAGTTGGGCCGGATGATGATTCAGGCTGCGCACCGCCTGGGGCACACCGTGGTCCTGCTCGATCCAGACCCGCAGGGCCCGGCGGGTCAGTTGGCCGATGACCATGTGATTGGTGATTACCAAGACCCCACCGCCCTGGCCCAGTTCGCCGCCAAGGCGAGCGTCTTCACCACCGAGTTTGAAAATGTGCCGGCCCATGCCCTGCGTTTTCTGGCGCAGCACGGCCAGACCATGCCTGCGGCCGACTGCGTCGAGCGAGCCCAGGACCGCCTGGTGGAGAAGGCCTTCATTGAATCGGCCGGTGTGGCCGTGGCGCCTCACTGGCCCGTGCGCTCTGGGCAGGAGGCGCTGGCCCTGCCGCCAGATGCATTTCCTGGGATCTTGAAGACCAGTCGACTTGGCTACGATGGAAAGGGCCAGCAGACTGTGGTCTCTGCACAGGAGGCCTGCAAGGCCTTTGAGGCATTTGGTGGCGTGGACTGTGTGCTCGAAAAGCGGCTCGCCCTTCGGCAAGAGGTGTCGGTCGTTTTGGCGCGATCGGCCAGTGGCGAGGTGGCGGTCTTTCCCCTGGCAGAGAACGTGCATCGCAACGGCATTCTGCATACCACCACCGTGCCAGCCGATGTCTCTCCAGATGTTGCTCAGGCAGCCCGGGATGCAGCCCAGTCCATTGCGCAGGCCATGCAGTATGTGGGTGTCTTGTGTGTGGAATTTTTTGTGCTGGAGGACGGACGGCTCGTGGCCAATGAGATGGCGCCGCGGCCCCACAATTCGGGCCACTATTCCATCGAGGCCTGCGAGACCAGCCAGTTTGAGCAGCAGGTGCGCATCTGCACGGGCATGCCCTTGGGGAAGACGGATCTGAAGTTTCCGGTGCGCATGACCAACCTGCTCGGAGACCTCTGGTTTCCCAGTGGCTCGGATGGCCCGGTGGTCACGCCCAATTGGTCAGCCCTCACCGCGGGGCATGATGCGGTGCTGCACCTCTACGGCAAGAGCGACCCTCGGCCTGGGCGAAAAATGGGCCACATCACCGAGCGGCTCGACTGATGCAGCGGCTCTCGGCCACAGCGTTGGACCGAGCGGTTGAGCTTCTGAAGGCAGGTGGCCTGGTGGCCTTTCCCACCGAGACGGTCTATGGCCTGGGTGCCGATGCCAGCAATCCAAATGCGGTAGCCCGCGTCTTTTCGGTCAAGGGTCGGCCCAAGGGTCATCCGCTCATCGTGCATGCGGGGTCTCTGGTACAGGCCATGCCCCTGGCCTCGGCCTGGAGCAAGACGGCCCAGGCATTGGCTGCAGCCTTCTGGCCGGGCCCGCTGACCCTGATTCTGCCGGCCTCGCCGCTCGCCCTGCCCGAAGTGACCGGGGGGCAGACCAGTGTGGGCCTGCGGGTGCCAAATCATCCGGTTGCTCTGGCGCTCCTGGCCCGTTTTGCGGCGGCCGAGGGCAGTGGCTGGCTTGCAGCGCCATCCGCGAATGTCTTTGGTGCGGTAAGCCCCACCCGCGCGCAGGATGTCGTTCGTGGGCTCGAGGCGCGCATGGGGGCGCACGATGCTGTGCTCGAGGGCGGCGACTCGGCCGTGGGCCTGGAGAGCACCATCATCGACTGCACCGTGAACCCGCCGCGGCTGCTGCGGCCCGGCGGCATTCCTCGAGAGGCCATCGACGCGGTGGTTCGTCTGGCCAATGCCGATGCTGATGCGGATGCCGTCACTCAGGCCTCGGCGCCGCGCGTGTCAGGAAGCCTCGCCTCGCACTACGCCCCCCGCACGCGGCTTCGGCTGCTCTCTCGCGGAGAGATGCGAGAACGCATGGATGAGATGCGCGGTGGGTCTTCTCGGATTGCAGTCTGGTGGATGTCAGAGGATGCGGCAGATTCAGCCGACCCTGTGGTTGCGCGACTCCGAGCAGACCCACGGGTGGAGCTGCTGCCGGCACCTGCGCAGGCCCAGGCCTATGGGCAGCAGCTCTATGCACGCTTGAACGATTGGGATCAGGCCGGCTTTGACGAGATCTGGCTTGAGCGTCCGCCCGCGACTCGCGACTGGGAGGCGGTCATGGACCGTCTCCGACGGGCCAGCCACGTGCAGCCCTAGAGCTCGAGCCTCATTTCTTGGTGCGGCATGCCGCACTCATCGAATTCAGGCCCCCGTGCCTCGAAGCCGCACTGCCTGTAGAAGGCCATGGCATGGGTCTGGGCATGAAGAATGATCTCTTTGAATTCAAGTCGCCTGGCCTCCTCGACCAGGGCTTCGAGTGCGATGCGCCCCAGGCCGTGTTTGCGATGGGGTCGCATCACCGCCATGCGACCGATGCGCGCGCGGCCATCGCCCAGGGAGAGAAGCCGGCCCGTGGCCAGGGGGCCTTGGGCATTTGCGATGAGCAGGTGTCGACAGACCGCATCGAGTTCGTCCCACTCTTCCTCCGCGGCCACGCCCTGCTCCGCCACGAAGACAGCCTGTCGAACGACTGCGCAGGCCGTGCCCAGCGCAGACCAGTCATCGATCGAGAGGCGGGTGGATGCCGGCTCCAACAGCCGTTGGGTGGCGGCCTGTCTGGGCCCCCAGATGGGCTGAGGCCACCAGGGGTCGGTCCGCCAGCGCGGCATCAGGTGCCAATGCAGGTGGGGCACCACATTCCCAAAGCTGGCCAGGTTGAACTTGTCAGGCTGCCACCGGGCCACGAGCGAGGACTCCCATCGGGCCAGGGCCTCGGCGATGTCGAGCCGTTGGGCCGGGGTGAGGCCATGCCATTCCTGAACATGGTCTGAACAGATGAGCCGATGAAAACCCGGCAGGCCTTGGTCCTCGACGCGGATCACGCGCCAGTCGGTGGTCTGTTCCACCACTGGACCCCCGGGCCCTGAGCAGAGCGGGCAGGTGGTGTCAGCGGCCAGAGCAGTGCCCACCGCTGGAGGCCTGACCACTGCCGAGCATGATCAGCGGTGGCTCCACCCGAGTGCGTTGGGTCTGACTGAAATCCAGGCCCACCAGGCCGATCAAGAGTGCCCAGAAGAGCAGGGTGCTGGCGAGTTTCATGTGTCGCCCCTCATGGCATGTCCAATTTCAAACGAAGGCGAACACCGAGGATCGAACCCAGGTAGGCCATGGCAAACCAGACCCACCCGTGCAGGCTTGCGGAGGCGACGCCACCGAGAAAGCCGCCGATGTTGCAGCCGAATGCGAGCCTGGCGCTGTAGCCCATGATCAGGCCGGCCAGTGCGCCTGCAATCCATTGGTGCCACTGAAGGCGAGCGCCTTGAGCTGTTGTGGCGCGCATGCTCCAACGGGCCGCGGCCATGGCACCAAAGAGCAGACCAATGTTGGTGAGCGAGGTGATGTCCCAGAGGATGGGCTCGACGAGTCGCTGTGCGTGGGCGGGGGCAGACCAGAATGGGTCGGCGCCGAGGTCGACCCCCAGGCCGACTGCAGCCTTGGCACCCCAGAGGCCCAGTCCATAGACAATGCCCCAGGGCTGACCAGCCACCATGAGGTGAACGCCATAGAGCAGTGCGAGCAGAAGCCCCCCCAAGAGCCAGTGGGCCACCAGTTTGTTTGAGAGTGCCGACCCGAGGTTGCGATGCTGTGCCCTGTCTTGGGCCCGCCAGGCCAGCCACACGACCACCGCGCAGCCGGCCAATGTGATGATCAGAGACGGCCAAAGCCCCCACTGCTGGAGGAGATCCAACGCAAACCCCTGGCCTGGGTCAGTGCTCAGGGCATCCAAGGGCCCGCCCAGTGCAAGCCAGGCGGGCTGATGGGATGCGCCAATGAAACTGCCCGCGATGAAGGTGGGCAGCACGACCCAGGACAAGGCGGCCCCCGCACCGGCGCGGTTCAGAGTTCCCGACCCGCAGCCGTCGGCCACCTGCATGGCCACTCCGAAGACGAAGGCGCCGAGTAGCAGGCTCCAGCTGATTGGAGCCACGGCACCAAAGATTTCAGTGGGGTAGAGGCTGAGCAGCGGCAGGGCCACTGCGGAGGCCACGGCCATGAGCAGCATCTGGCCGGTGATCCCAGCCGCCTCACGCCGCAGAATGAAGTGTCGCCAGCCCGAGGTGAAGCCAAACCGGCAGGCTTGAAGAATGAGGCCAAAGCCGATGCCGATGAGGACCAGAAGGCCTGCCTGCAGTCCCGCCAGGAAGATCACCACCAGCACACCAACAAGGCCCAGCAGCACCAGGCTGGGTTTTCGCAATCGGGTCATGGGTGACTAGCGTTGAATGCCGGTTCCTTTGGCCTGCCACAGCAGCGCCGTGGCGCGGCTGGGCTCATTGTCCATCGGCAGCCCGGCCTGGCTCCAGCCCACCACCGACTCGGCATACATGAGTGTGTTGGCCTGGCCGAGCACCTCCGAGAGAATAAACCAGTTGGTGGCAGCCCAATGGCCCGTATTGCAGAACTGCACGGTGGGCTGCTGCAGAACGCCCTCGCGCTTGGCCACGGCCGAGAGCTTGTCCTTGCCGAGCAGTCGACCCGTGTTGGGCACGAACCACTCCTCGGAATCGAGCCATTTGGCCTGGGCAATCGTGCCCCACCGGGCGGCCGAGGCGTGGCGCATCTGGCCGAGGAAGAAGTCCTCTGGTCGTGCATCAACGAACACGGGGCGCTGCCCTGCAGGCTGGGCTGAGAGGGCCTGCGCCTGTTTGGTGGAGAGGACCATCCGGTCGTTGTAGCGAAGGGTTCCTGCCAAGGCCAGCGGCTTGCGCGCCTTGGCCTCGCCAGTCTCCAGGGGCAGCTTGGCCGCCATCCATGCACCGAGTCCGCCATCGAGCACTGCCAGGTCTTTGAAGCCTGCGGCCTTCAGTGTCCAGTAGATGCGCGCTACGCCGCCAAACTCGGTGGCATCGGAGCCCGAACCCGCCAGCACAACGGCATCCGCAGGCCCGATTCCCAGAGGAGCCAAGAGCGCCTCGAGCTGCGCGATGGGGAGCACTGCACCCGGGGCCTCTTTTGGGCCGCGGAAGCTGGAGTAGGGCAGCGGCAGGGCACCCGGGATGTGTCCCGCGACAAAGTTCGGGGTTTTCTGATCGGTCTGAAGCAGCTCTCGCGTGTCGAGGACCGTCACGCGCTTGGCCTGCAGGAGGCCCTGAAGTTGTTGAACGGAGACCACGGGGCCTTGCAGGGTTTTGGCCTCGAGGGCTGTGCTGCTGAGGGCTACGGTAATACTGAGAAGGCCAAGCAGCCCAACTAGGCCACGGCGATAGGGGGAATGGAGTGTGTTCATGGCCGCCACTTTAGCGCGTTGTGGGCGCGGGACTTTTGACTTCTCGCCATAAGGTTATGAAGGGGCGCAATGGAATAGGATCTCGTCATGACAGAACATGCATTCTTGGGCGGTGGCTGCTTCTGGTGCCTGGAGGCCGTATTTCAGAGGGTCAAGGGTGTGCGCTCGGTCACCTCGGGCTACATGGGTGGCCATGTCGACCAGCCCACCTACGATGCAGTCTGTGGCGGGCGCACGGGTCATGCGGAGGTCGTCCACCTCACCTTCGACCCCTCCGAGACGAGTTACGAGGCCATTCTCGACCTGTTTTTTCTCATTCATGACCCCACCACTCCCAATCAACAGGGCAATGACGTGGGCCCCCAGTACCGATCGATCATCTTTGCGGTGGGGTCGGATCAGGCCGCCGCTGCGGCCCTCGCATGTCAGGCCTATGCCCAGTCACATCCGTCGGCCGATCCGGTGGTCACGGAGATCGTGACCATTTCAGAGGCCAACTGGCAGGGCCATGGCGCGCTGGCCCATCGCTTCTTTTCGGCCGAGGCCCATCACCAGAACTACTTCCAGACGCACCCGAACCAAGGCTACTGCGCCTTTGTGGTGGCACCCAAGGTGATCAAGGCCGAACGGGAGCGCCCCGCCCTCATGCACGCCGCCCCCTAACGCGCGCCTCGCAACGCATGGCCCACCCCGGGGTTAGGGTGCCAGGCGCGACACCAGCCAGCGCTGCTCCAACGGACTCCAGCGGTATTCCAGGCGGTCGTGCAGTCGGGAGCGTCGGCCCTGCCAGAACTCAGCGCGGTCTGGCTGTAGCCGATAGCCTCCCCAATCAAGCGGTCGGGGAGGGCTGTCTCCAAAGCGGGCCTTCATCGCCTCGTGCTGGGATTCGAGCCATTGGCGGCTTGGAATGACCTGACTCTGCGGCGAGGCCCAGGCCCCAAGCTTGCTGCCCACTGGGCGCTCCTTGTAATAGGCGTCTGAATCGGCCGCTGCCAATTTCTCCACCCGCCCTTCGATTCGAACCTGGCGCTCCAGCGCTGCCCAATAGAAGGTGAGGCTCGCCCAGGGGTTGGCCAGCAGGGCCTGACCCTTCTGAGACCGATAGTTGGTGAAGAAGGTCACCCCTTGGGCATCCACGCCCCGCGCCAGCACGATTCGAGCCGACGGCCTGCCGTTGGGCGTCACGGTGGACAGGGTCATGGCATTGGGTTCTTGCAATTGAGACGTGATGGCTGCCTCTAGCCATGTCTGAAGTTGATCCATGGGATGCTCCGCGATGTCAGTGACATCCAGGCTCGCCAGGGCATAGTCGCTTCGAATCTTGGTGATGTCTGTGCTCATGGGTAAACTTTACGCATGTCCAACGGAAATCCAAAGAATGTCCTCGGCGGGGAATTGCAGCCCTGTGGTCTCGACCCGCTCACGGGCTTTTATCGGGATGGCTGCTGCAATACGAGCGCAGAGGATTTCGGTCGGCACACCGTCTGTGCCGTGATGACCGAGCCATTCTTGGTCTTCTCGGCCGAGCGCGGCAACGACCTCTCCACCCCGCGACCAGAGTTCCGCTTTCCCGGTCTCAAGCCCGGTGATCGCTGGTGCGTCTGTGCCGGCCGTTGGCGAGAGGCGGCCGATGCGGGGGTGGCCCCGCCGGTGGTGCTGGAAGCCACCCACGAGAAGGCCCTCGAACTGCTCGCGCTTGCCGACCTCGAATACCACGCCCTGCAACTGAGCTAGACACCTCCCTCTGTCCTCGCGGCTGCCTCGGCGATAATGTCGGGATGGAATTTGAGATTTTGCCGGTCACCGCCTTCTCGCAGAACTGCTCGCTGATCATCTGTCCCAAGACACGCCGTGCGGCATTTGTCGACCCCGGTGGTGACATCGATCACCTCGAGGCCGTTGCTGCGGAGGCCGGGGTGGTCGTTGAGAAAATTCTCCTCACCCATGGGCACATCGACCACTGCGGGGAGGCCGCGATGCTGGCCAGGCGGCTGGGGGTGCCCATCGAGGGGCCTCATCGAGACGACGACTTCTGGATCTCGCAGCTCCCCGCCCAGGGGAAGATGTTTGGCTTTCCGCCCCTGGAGGCCTTCACGCCCGATCGTTGGCTGGACGATGGCGACACGGTCATGGTCGGTGAGCAGGCCTTGGAGGTCATTCATTGTCCAGGCCATACGCCTGGCCACGTGGTCTTCTTCCACCTCGGAGAGCGCCTGGCCTTCGTGGGAGATGTCTTGTTTGCGGGCTCGATTGGCCGGACCGATTTCCCCCGGGGTAATCATGCCGACCTCATCGAGTCCATCAAGTCACGGCTCTTTCCACTCGGCGACGACATTGCCTTTGTGCCGGGCCATGGCCCGATGGGCACCTTTGGTGAAGAACGCCTTCACAACCCCTTTGTTCGAGATTAAAAAGACCCACCCATGGCCACATACCGCACCGAGACTGTCACAAGCGTGACCCACTGGAACGAGACCTTGTTCTCGTTCACGACCAGCCGAGACCAGGCCTTCCGGTTTCGGAATGGGCATTTCGTCATGATTGGGCTCGAGTTGGAGGGGCGCCCCCTGGCCAGGGCCTACAGCGTGGTGAGCCCCAATTACGAAGAGCACCTGGAGTTCCTGTCGATCAAGGTGCCCGACGGCCCTCTCACATCACGGCTGCAGCACATTCAAGTGGGAGACCCCATCCTCATTGGCGACAAGGCCACCGGCACGCTGGTCATCGACGACCTCAAGCCCGGCCGGCACCTCTACTTGTTCTCCACGGGCACCGGCCTGGCCCCCTTCATGAGCATCATCCGAGACCCAGACACCTATGAACGGTTTGAGAAGGTGGTGCTCATTCACGGCGTACGGCTGGTGAGTGAGCTGGCCTATGGCGAGTTCATCACCAAGGAACTGCCCCAGCATGAGTTCCTGGGCGAGATGGTGACCAGCCAGCTCATCTATTACCCCACGGTGACCCGAGAGGCCTTTTCCCACACGGGACGCCTCACCACCGCCATGGCCTCGGGGAAACTCTTTGAGGACATTGGCCTGCCGCCGCTCGATCCCGCCCTCGACCGAGGCATGATTTGTGGCAGTCCGTCCATGCTCAAGGAGACCGCCGAGATGCTCGATGCGCAAGGCTTTGTGGTCTCGCCCGGCCTTGGTCAGCCAGGCGACTACGTGATTGAACGGGCCTTCGTGGAGCGTTAGCCAGGTGAGTGGCCAGGAATGTGCCAGTCCCACCTGCTGAGCCATGAATACGGATATACCCATCTCTGTCTTGAGGACTCCGAGCGGAGCGGGCGGGTCTCGAGAAGTACTCGAGGACCTTCTCATGCCCCAGGCGGTTGTCTCACCCGCTTTTTTTTACGATGCCCTCGGCTCTCACCTGTTCAATGCCATCACGCTGCTCGATGAGTATCGGGCCACGCGTGATGAGCGAGACATCTTCACCCTTCATCAGGACGACATCGCCGCGCAGCTGCCCGCAGACTGCACCTTCATCGACCTGGGTGCCGGAGACTGCTGCAAGGCTGCAAGCCTATTTGCGAGCATCCGGCCTAAAACTTATCTGGCGGTGGATGTCTCCGAGGCATACCTTCGCGAGGCCTTGAAGGTGGTCTCTCGGCGGCCGGATGCCCCCGCCCTGTCGGGCCTGGTGGTGGACTTCGCCAAGGGCTTGCCCCTGGGCTGCCTGGAGGGACTCGTCTCGAGCGAGAGCCCGCGCGTCTTCTTCTACCCAGGCTCCAGCATTGGAAACTTTCACCCCCAGCAGGCCGCAGAATTTCTGCGGGGCCTTGCCCGAGACCATGGGGCTGCTGCGCTGGTCATCGGCATCGATCTCGTCAAGCCGATTCATGAACTGGAGGCCGCCTATGACGATGCCCTGGGCGTGACTGCGGCCTTCAACTTAAACCTACTTCGGGTGTTGAATCGATCTGTTGGAACCAATTTCAACCCCAGGGACTGGTCTCACAAGGCGTTCTTTAATTCGCAGGCCTCGCGCATTGAGATGCACCTGGTGGCTCGGCACGATGTGACCGTGACATGGCCCAGTGGCGGACGGGTCTTCCATGCGGGTGAGACGCTGCACACCGAGAACTCATACAAGTACACCGCGCCCGAGTGTGTCGACCTGCTGCGCGAGGCCGGCTTCCGAGTCGTGGCCGCTTACCGCAGTGCCTCGGACGGGTTTGCTGAGTTTGTGGCTGTTCCGGAGGCATCTGACTGAACACTCCGAAAGCCCGCGAACACATCTCGGCGGTGCGGCCGGTAGAAGTTTCGATAGCGCAGGTCTTTCAGCGACATATGGGTCTGGATGGAGGCACCCTTGAGCACCCAATGGTCTCCGAACCAGGGTGCTGAGTACTCCACATAGGGGTCAGCCTCAAAGCCCGTGAAGGGCAGAAATGGGCTGCCCGTCCATTCCCAGACATCACCCCAGGCCATGCCGGCCTGCGCAGCTGCAGCCCACTCGGCCTCTGAGGGGAGGCGGCGCCCCGCCCATTCACACCAGGCCTCTGCCTCATGAAGGCTGACATGGACCATGGGCCGGTTCGGCTGTGCATCCAGCCAGTGACCGCCCACGCGGTACTGCAGTCTCGTGCCGTTGTGGCGAAGGTGCAGCGGACCCGTGATGTCTGCAGCCTTCCGCCACTGCCAGCCGGCTTCTGACCAGAGCGAGGGGCGTTCGTAGCCGCCATCGTCTACGAAGGCCCAGAACATGGCCATGCTGACAGGTGCCTGGTCGATCTGAAATGCTTGCAGGCTGGCCTCAAGGGCCGAACGCTCGTTGTCGAAGTGAAACTGATCGGCAGGGGGCGCCAGATGCAGCCGTTGGGCCGGGACCGAGATCCACTGCTGCGAGACTTGTGTCAATGGGTTGTCATTCGAGGTCTCGTCTAGGTCGCGCGCAAGGCCGAGGGTCTGGGCCGTCATCTCGAAGGCCTCTAGGTGCATGCAGGCATGGGCCAGGCTGAGCCGGTGAAAGTAAAGGCCTGCGTCATCGTGAGCATCATGTGCGAGGTCTGACACGGCCTCGGAGAAGCAGGCCTCGAGATATGCAGTCACCCCCACCTCGCCCAGTTGATCCAACTGCCAGCGTTCATCGTGTGGAATGGTGGCGGAATTAAAAAGACGGTCGGCCTGTTCGAGCAGGCTCGGCGCAGGCTGGGGCGTGTCGAGCAGGCGTCCCATGCGGCGTTTGGGGTTTCGCGTCACCCAGTGTTCCGTGAACCAGGCCACATGGCCAAATTCCCAGAGCGGCGGGTTCACCTGCTCCAACATGGGAAAGGGTCTGAGGAAGCCATCGGTCGCCATCGAGAAGCGCGCAATGTAAGCACGCAGCCCCTCGAGGCACTCGCCGTAAAGCAGCTCGAGCGCCTTGGCATCGCAGTGACGAACGGATTTCTTCACGTGATCCAGTGTAGCCTTTTGACATGATTTTGATCGTGACGCCCTATGGGCCAGAGACAGGTTCGGGCAATTGGCGCACGGCAGATCGGTATCACCGATTGCTCATGCAGGCGGGTGTGGCGGCATCGACTGTCGTGGGTGAGCCCAGTGTGGCCGACCTCTCCAGTGCCTCCTGTGGCCTACTTCTTCATGCTCGCAGAAGCCATGCGGCGGGCGTGCGCTTCGCGCAGGCCGGCAAGCCTTATGCCGTGGTGCTGACAGGAACAGACCTCTATGCAGACCTGCAAGGCCACACATCGACTGCGTGGCGCCAACAGGCCGAGCAGACCATTCTTGGGTCCAAGG
>JBEARM010000008.1:0-27054 GCA_041163175.1 Pseudomonadota bacterium
TTTTCCAGGAGGGCTCCCAGAGCGGCTGCATAGGCAGCAGGGCCTGCGAGCGACAGTGCGCAGGGGCACGAGACCACCAGTACGGCCACCAGTCTGGGCAGCCATGTCTCAACAGGCTCACCCTGCAGCCAGCCGTAGGCGACGGTGAAGGCGGCAATGGTCAGCACACCCAGGGTAAAACGACCCGCCACGCGGTCGGCCCAACTGGTCCAGTCTGGTCGTTGTGCGGCCGCCTGTTCGGTGAGTTGCGAAAGCCGCGCCAGGGTGCCCGCCCCGCATCCGCTTGCGACCGTTGCAAGGGCCTCACGCCCGAGGTTGATGGCGCCTTCGGGGCAGAGGTCGCCGCGCGAATGGGGCGTTGGGTGTAGCTCGCCAGTGAGGGCCGAGAGGTCCAGGTCTGCCTGGTCTGTCTGGAGGATGGCGTCGGCCGGGAATCGCTCACCGGTGGGCACCTTCACAACATCGCCAGGGCGCAACTCCCAGGCGGGCAGGGTGGCGGCCGATGGGCTGATGCGGTGGGCCAGGGTTGGGGGCTGGTGGGCAATGGCCTCCCGCCGCAGCAGTGTGCGAGTTCGCATCCGTGCCTCCAGGTGCCGGGCGCCCAGCACCAGAAACACGAACATGGTCACCGACTCGAAATAGACGTGAGGTCCCTCCATGAGCAGGCTTGCCACGCTGCCCAGGAAGGCCAGCCAGAGTCCAAGGCTGATGGGCACATCCATGTTCAGGCGCCGCTGGCCAAGGGCCCTCAGTGCAGACTTCGAGAAGCTGTCGCCGCTGTAGAGCAGGGCTGGAATGGTCAGCAGCATGGAGGCCCAGCGAAGGAGTTCGCGCGTCTCGGTCTCAAGCTGCGCACCAGCGACATACTCCGGCATCGCCAGCATCATGACCTGCATCGCCAGGAAGCCCGAGACGAACAGGCGCCGTGTATCTGATCGAGCATGTGCCTTGCGTGTAGCCTCCAGGGCGAGTGAGCCCACGGGCAGCGTAATGTAGCCAACCTCCCGAAGCAGTTGGCAGATTGTCTGCAGGCCCACCTGTGCGGGACGCCAGCGAATGAACAGTCGGGCATTGGTGGCGTTGGCCTTGGCCAGGAGGACACCTGGCTGGCGGGTGAGGATGCGCTCGATCAGCCAGGCGCAGGCTCCGCAGCGTAGGCCCTCGACGGCGAGCGTCGTCTCGGAAACCGGCTCTCCGTCTGAAGCCTCGGCCTGCGAAACATGTCGGCTCGTGAAGGCGGGATCGCCGAGCAGGTCTGCCCAGGGGCTGAGCTGGTCGCGCCGCTTGGGGTCGAGGGCAGGGGCCGCACGTTGTTCGTAATAAGCCTGGGCGCCGGCATCGACAATGGCCTGGGCCACAGCCTGGCAGCCACGGCAGCACATGGGCTGATCCATGCCGGCGATCTCCACCATCAGGCTGCTCGCCTCCGGCGGAACTGGCTCTCGACAGTGGAAGCAGCGCAGTTCAGACATTCGTGTGGTCAGTGGTCAAGCCGGGGTGATGCAGAAGGCGTCGAGCCAGGGCAGGCTCACCCATTCGAGTGCGCGCAGCAGGCCCCAGACACCAAAGCCAATGATCAGCCAGCCCATTCCTCGGCGGACACCATCGGCCCTGAGCATGCCAGCGACCCGGCCGCCGGCCATGGAGGCCGCCCAGAGGACGGGAATCGTCCCCAGGCCAAAGCTCACCATCCAGCCAGCGCCTGAGGTGGGCGAACCGGTGACCGAGGCGGTGATGACCATGCTGTAGACCAGACCACAGGGCAGCCAGCCCCAGAGGGCACCGGCCCGCAGGGCCTTGGTCAGGCTGGGGAGCAATGGTGGAGGGGGAAAGACGCCGGCGGGCTGGGCTGGCGTCAGTGTGGCGGTGGCCCAGGGCGCAAGCAGGCGCCATATCGGCCGGCCGATCTCCTCCAGAAACAGGATGAGGCTGGAGACTCGGGCGAGGTGAAGCCCCAGCCCGATGAGCAGCAGGTTGGCCAGCACCATGCCCACGCGCTGCGTCTGCTCGACCATGCCCAGGTTCAGGAAGAAGGCGCCCATGGCGCCAGCCAGGGCTCCCATCAGGCCATAACTCAGGACCCGCCCCGCCTGCCAGCTGAGCATTTGAATGGCCTGGCCCGCGGGATGGCGCAGGCTGTGTCGTCCCTGTTGGCCAGCGGCCAGGGCCAGGCCGCCGCACATGGCCAGACAGTGTCCGGAGGACCAGAGCCCGATGGCCAGCGCCGTGCCCGACAGCATCTCAGGCGATGTCGGCCCAGACCGGTGCGTGGTCTGAGGGCTGCTCAAGACCGCGGGGCAGCTTGTCCACCCCCGATGCCCGGCACGGGCCGAATGCCTGCGCGCTCAGGAGGATGTGATCGATGCGCAGGCCCAGGTTGCGCCGAAAGCCGGCCTGACGGTAATCCCACCAACTGAAGAGAGACGCCTCTTGGGGAGCGTGGGCGCGGAGTGTGTCGGTCAGTCCGAGCTTGATCAGCCGGCCGAAGGCATCCCGCTCTGGCGTCGAGCAGAGGATCTTCTCGTGCCAGGCCGAAGGGTCGTGCACGTCGAGGTCGCCTGGGGCGATGTTGAAGTCTCCGACCAAAGCCAGTCGGGGGTGTGCGGCCAGCTCCTCTTGAAGCCTTGCCTCCAGGGCGTCCAGCCAGGCGAGCTTGTAGCGGTACTTGTCCGAACCGACCTCAGACCCATTGGGCACATAGACACAGATGAATCGCATGTCCAGGCCGGTGCCGACATCCTTTGCGGTGAGGGCCGTTAGTCGTCGTTGGTCATCGGGAAGCCGTGGGTCGTGATGCATCACATCCGAGATCTCACTGAACCGAGACTGCTTGGCGAGAATGGCCACGCCGTTGTAGGTGGGCTGCCCGGTGAAGTGCACAGCATAGCCAGCCGCCTCGATCTCAGCCCGAGGAAATTTGTCATCGACGAGCTTGGTCTCTTGAAGACCAAGAAGGTCTGGCTGTGCGTCTGCCAGCCAGGCCAGCACATGGGGCAGTCGAACTCGCAGGGAGTTGACATTCCAACTCGCCACCCGAAGGGCTTGGGTGCTGGGGCTTGGGATCAATGGGCGCTCGTCAGGGCAGCGTCGGCCTCAGCAATGCCTTTGGCACGAAGCAGGCAGGCGTCACAGCCACCGCAGGCCTGACCCGTTGCCGTGGGGTCGTAGCAGCTGAAGGTCTCGTCGATGGGAACGCCCAGGGCCCGGGCCTTCTGAACGATCTGCGCCTTGGTGTCGTGCTGCAGTGGGGCATGAATCCGCAGGGGTTCATGGCCCTCAACGCCCGCGCGGGTCGCCAGGTTTGCCATGGCCTCAAAGGCCTCGATGAAGGCAGGTCGGCAGTCGGGGTAGCCGCTGTAATCGAGGGCATTCACGCCGATGAAAATGTCCGTTGCAGCCAGTACCTCTGCCAGTGCGAGGGCGTTGCTCAGAAAGATGGTGTTTCGGGCGGGCACGTAGGTGATGGGAATACCCTGGCCCATGTCAGCCAGGCTGCGGTGCTTGGGCACCGCCATGTCGGCCGTGAGCGCAGAGCCGCCAAATGCGCGCAGGTCGAGTGTCAGGACCCGATGGCTCTGAGCCCCGAGCCTGGCCGCGATGTTCCTGGCGGCATCAAGTTCAGGCCGTTGGCGTTGGCCGTAATCGAATGACAGGGCATGGCAGGCATAGCCCTGGGCCCGCGCGATGGCCAGGCAGGTGGAGGAGTCGAGACCCCCACTGAGCAAGACCACCGCGGGCTTCATGCGGCCTCGGCCAGTCCGTTGTGCCTGAGCAGTGGGTCGATGGAGGGTGCACGGCCCCGGAAGGACTCGAAGGAGACCAGCGCCGGGCGGGAACCACCGCGGGAGAGGACCTCATCCAAGAAGCGTTGGCCGACATCGGAATAGGCCGATGGCCCCGCCTCTTCGAAGGCGGCATAGGCATCGGCTGAAAGGACTTCTGCCCACTTGTAGCTGTAGTAGCCCGCCGCGTAGCCACCCGCAAATATATGGCCGAAGCTCTGAGCGAACCGATTGAAGGCCGGCGGCCGAATGACGGCGACCTGATCTCGAACCTCTTGGAGAACCGACTGGATGTCTTGGCCCACTGCATTGGCATCCTGGTTGGCAGCGGCGACCAGTTCGTGGTGGATGCGAATGTCGAAGAGAGAAAACTCGATCTGACGAATCGTGAAGAGGCCACTCTGAAAGTTCTTGGCCGCCTTCATCTTTTCATAGAGCGCTCTCGGCAATGGTTCCTGTGTGTCGATGTGGCGCGTCATGCCCTGCAAGGTCTCCCACTCCCAGCAGAAGTTCTCCATGAACTGGCTGGGCAGTTCGACGGCATCCCACTCAACGCCATTGATGCCGGAGACCTCCAGCTCATCGACCTGGGTCAGGAGATGGTGGAGGCCGTGGCCGAACTCGTGAAAGAGCGTGATCACGTCATCGTGGGTGAGCGTGCTCGGGCGGTCACCCACTGGGGATGCAAAGTTGCAGGTGAGCAGGGCCACGGGTGTTTGAACCTCTTTTCCAAGCCGGCGGCGGCCTCTTGCATCGTCCATCCAGGCGCCGCCACGCTTGGTGCTCCGAGCATAGAGATCGAGGTAGAGGTGGCCAATCGTGCTGCCTGCGCGGCGCACCTCGAAGGCTTGCACGTCTGGATGCCAGGCCGGGGAGGGCTGATGCTTGGGCATCGCCTCGATCGAGACACCAAACAGTTTGCGGACCACGCCGAACAGACCATCGAGGACGGCCGGCAATGGGAAGTACTGCCGCACTTCGTCCTCGCTGAAGAGGTAGCGCGCCTGCCGTAGCTGCTCGCTGGCATAGGCAATGTCCCAGCCCTCGAGGGCATGGAGTCCGAGGGTCTCCTTGGCAAAGGCTTTCAGGTCTGCAAGGTCGCGCTCCGCGCTGGGCCTTGCCTTCTGTGCCAGGGCCTGAAGAAAGGCTGTGACCTCCCCCGGAGAAGAGGCCATCTTGGAGGCCAATGACATCTCTGCAGCCGAGCCAAACCCGAGCAGCTGTGCCTGGCGCTGACGCAGCGACAGAATCTCGCCCATGACTGGCGTGTTGTCGTGAGAGGGGCCCTCTTCGGCGATCTCCGATGCGCGGGTCGCATGCTTTCGGTAGATCGCTTCGCGAAGGCCACGATGCTTGGCGAACTGGAGCACGGGCAGGAGGCTCGGCTGCTGCAGTGTAAAGACATGGCCCTCGAGTCCGCGCTGCTTGGCCTCCTCGCGGGCTGCAGCCAGGGCATGTTCCGGGATGCCATCTAATTCGGCTGGATCAGTGACATGAACAAAGCTCGCATTCGTGCTGTCGAGCAGTTGCTCGGAGAAGGTCTGTGAGAGCTGCGCAAGTCGGGCGGTCTGTTCGGCGAAGGTTCGCTGCTGGTCGGTCGAGAGCTCTGCGCCACCAAGACGAAAGTCTCGCAGGCTATTGGACAGGGCCTGCTGACGGGCTGGGTCGGCGAGCACGTCGGCCGCGCTGGCCAGTGCCTTCATTTTGTCGAAGAGCCGCCTGTCCTGGGCCAGGCTCGACCAAAATGCCGTGACGACCTCGAGTTTGCTGTTGGTGAGGTCTCGCCACTCAGGGCTGTCCATCACCCCGCCCATGTGGTGCACTGCAGACCATGTTCGGCCGAGGGCCTCGGTGGCCGTGGTGAGCGGTGCCATCACGGCATCCCAGGTGGCGGGCGTGTCGGGGGCCACCACGGCCTCGAGCACCGATTGGGCCTTGGCAATGAGATCGTCAATCGTCGGGCCCAAGGACTTGGGATCAAGGCCGTCGTAACGGGGAAGGCCGCTTCGGGCAAGGAGTGCGTTCATCTCAGTTTTCTCTCTGCAGATTCCATGGTGTTGACGAGAAGCATGGCAATGGTCATTGGGCCCACGCCACCGGGCACCGGTGTGATGGCCGAGGCCACGGAGGAGACCGCCTCGGTGTCCACATCCCCTGCAAGCCGGCCGTCGTCGAGCCGATTGATGCCGACATCGATGACCACGGCCCCGGGCTTGACCATGTCAGCGGTAACCAGATGGGGGCGTCCCACGGCGGCCACAAGGATGTCCGCCCGTCGGGTATGGTCTGAGAGGCTGCGGGTCTTGCTGTTGCAGAGGGTGACGGTGGCGCCGGCCTGCAGCAGCAGCATGGCCATGGGCTTTCCCACGATGTTGCTCGCCCCAAGAATGACGGCCTCCGCACCGCGGATGCTGACCTTGGCCTCCTCTAGGAGTCTCATGACTCCGTAGGGTGTGCAGGGTCGAAAGAGCGGCTCACCGATCATCAGCGCGCCGGCGTTGGCCACATGGAATCCATCGACATCCTTTTCAGCCGCGATGGCCTCGATCACGCGGTGAGCGTTGATCTGTGGGGGCAAGGGCAGCTGAACCAGAATGCCGTCAACCCGGCTGTCTTGGTTGAGACGGTCGATGGTCTCGAGCAGCGTGGCCTCTGAACAGTCCTGGGAAAGTGCGATTTTCTCCGACCGAAAGCCGGCCTCATCGCAGGCCTTCACCTTGTTTCGAACATAGACGGCGGAGGCGGGGTTGTCGCCGACCACGACCACCGTGAGGCCGGGTGGTCGCCCCAGCTGGGCCTCGAATGCTTTGGCGCGCTGGGCCACGGCGGCCCTGGTTTTGGCGGCAAGCGCGATGCCGTCGATTCGGAGTGCTGTCATGGTGAAACGATGCTAGCACGCGTGTTTGCCCTGCTGCCTTGGCTGGACAAAGACCCCGACTTCGACTAGCATGCGCGTTTTGCCAGACACGGGGCTATAGCTCAGCTGGGAGAGCGCTTGCATGGCATGCAAGAGGTCAGCGGTTCGATCCCGCTTAGCTCCACCAATCTCTGGTAAGTTGTTTCTGTGCAGCGCCGGGTCCCCTTCGTCTAGAGGCCTAGGACATCACCCTTTCACGGTGAGTACAGGGGTTCGAATCCCCTAGGGGACGCCATCCATCTGCACCCGATGGATCGACTGTCACCGGCGCTTGTCATACTTGCTCCATGATCACACCCCCCCAAGACACCCGCTGCGCCATCAATGCCTGCTGCGCGCGCGGTTCGATGCGCGGAGCGGCCCCGGTCGGCTGGCGCATCGCGCTCCTCGGCCTCGTCTGCCTGTGGGTGCTGACGGGATGTGCCACGGTCAGCCCGAGGGACGCCCTGGCCACGCTCGACACCCGTTCACCGCTCTACAACACCGAGGAATGTCAACGTGCGCGACGCATGGCCGAGCGCTTCGAGGACCGGGATCTCGCCAGGGGGGGGGCCGGTGTGGCCGCAGGCGTGGTGGTGGGTGTGGTGGCCGCGCCGATCATGGGGGTCATCGAGGCGGATGCTGTGAGCAAGAAGGAGGCCATGGTGGCCAAACTTCGGCAGGCCTGTGAGACGCCAGTCATCATCGATGCCACCGATCCAGAGCGCCGACGCATTCTTCCGGCCCGCCAGGCCCAGGCCCTCGAGGATGCAAAGGTTCGTGAGGCGGAGGCGGATCTCCAGGCCAGCCGCAGCCTGCCGGTTGACCAGCGGCTCGCACGTCTCGATGCCCTGCTCCAAAAAGGCCTCATCAGCCCAGCAGAGCATCAGGTACGACGGCAGCAGATTCTCAGCGGGCTCTGAGCCGCGACCCCGACACCCTCCGGACAGCCCGCGCTAGAGGCTGTCGCTTGCGAAGTCGGCCAGACGGGACCGTTCGCCTCGCTGCAGGGTGACATGACCGCCGTGGCCCCAGCCCTTGAAGCGGTCGACTGTGTAGGTGAGGCCGGATGACCCTTCTGTGAGGTAGGGTGAGTCGATCTGGGCGATATTGCCCATGCAGACCACCTTGGTTCCTGGGCCAGCTCGAGTGATGAGGGCCTTCATTTGCTTGGGCGTGAGGTTCTGCGCCTCATCGATGATCACAAACTTGCTAATGAACGTGCGGCCTCGCATGAAGTTCATGGATTTGATCTTGATCTTGCTGCGAATGAGGTCTGAGGCTGCCGAGCGACCCCAGTCTCCGCCTGACTCCATGCCTCGGTTCAAGACCTCGAGGTTGTCTTCGAAGGCGCCCATCCAGGGCTGCATCTTCTCCTCTTCCGTGCCGGGTAGAAAGCCAATGTCGTCGCCAATCGGCACCGTGGCCCGCGTGACGATGATCTCGTTGTAAAGCTTGGACTCCAGGGTCTGGGCCAGCCCGGCAGCCAGGGCCAAGAGCGTTTTGCCGGTGCCAGCCTGCCCAAGCAGGCTCACAAAGTCGATGTCTGGATTCATGAGCAGGCTAAGGGCGAAGTGCTGCTCACGGTTGCGGGCCGTGATGCCCCAGACCGCATTCTTGGCATGGCCGTAATCCTTCAGGACCTTGAGCACGGCGGTGCGCCCTCGCAGCTCCTGAACAATGGCGTAAAGCGGGCGTGCGCCCTCGTCGTACACAAACTGATTTAAGTGAAAGGCTGCGCACAAGGGCCCTGTGACCCGATAGAAACTGGTGCCTCCCTGCTGCCAGGATTCCATGTTCTTGCCATGGGTCTCCCAGAAGTCTTCGGGCAGGGCCATGCTGCCGGTGTAGAGCAGGTCTGCATCATCAATGACCTGGTCGTTGAAGTAGTCCTCTGCGGGCAGGCCCAGTGCGTGGGCCTTGATTCGAATGTTGATGTCCTTGGAGACCAGCACCACCTCTCGGTCAGGGTGCCGTTCACTGAGCGCTCTCACCACCGAGAGAATCTGGTTGTCCGCCTTCCCCTCGAGCAGCCCCGTGACCGGCGCGGTCTGCAGAAGCTCGGTCTGGAAGAAAAGCCGCCCGGTCGCATCGCTGTGGCCCAGGGCATCCAGCGGAAGGCCTTCGCCCAGACGATTGCGCCGCTCAGTGGGCAGGGCCTCGATCAGGGCATCGAGGCTTCGGGACACCTGCCGTACATGCCGAGCAACCTCGGAGAGGCCCTTCTTGTGGCCGTCGAGTTCCTCCAGGGTGGTCATGGGCAGGTAGACGTCGTGCTCCTCGAATCGGAACAGGCTCGACGGGTCGTGCATGAGCACATTCGTATCGAGTACAAATAACTTGGCCGGCCCCGTGCCGTGGCGGCGCGCCCGTGCCGGCTTCGCGCTTGGGGTGGGCTGCGCCTTCTCGGTGGCGTGGTAGCGCGTTGGCGACTCCCGAGCCACGGTCGACTGGGCAGCGGCCATGGGCATTGGCACCGTGGCATCGTCCTCGGGCGCCCCCTTCTTCAGACTACGGGCAGGCAAAACCGCCTTGGCCAGGACGGCATCGTCGGACTTGAGTTGGGTGGCGGGCTTGGCTGGGGCCTTCGGCAATGGCATGGACGGTGCTTTCTCTTTAGTGGGATGTGAGGGCTTTGACAGCCTGCAGGACAGCCTCTGCATGGCCCGGTACAGACACGCCACGCCATGCCTGGCGAAGCACGCCCTGGTCGTCGAATAGGAAGGTGCTGCGCTCGATGCCGAGCACCTTCTTGCCGTACATGTTTTTTTCCTTGATCACGCCGAGGGCCTCACAGAGCGCGCTGCTGGTGTCAGCAATCAGGGTGATGCTGAGGTCGTGCTTGGCGATGAAGCGCTCGTGCGACGACACGCTGTCGCGGCTCACGCCCACGACCTGGCAGCCCAGTCCAAGAAATTCAGCATGGAGACGGCTGAAGTCTTGGCCCTCGACGGTGCAGCCGGGTGTGTCGTCCTTGGGGTAAAAGTAGAGCACCAAGGCCTGGCCACGCCAGTCGTGGAGCTGGGCTTTCCCAAGGTCGGTCTCGACGGCCAGGTTGGGCAGGGTGTCGCCAGGGTTCATGCAAAGCGCGGCCATGCAGGCTCCTTCAAGTGGGGTCGGTGGAGGCGGGTTCAACGATCAAGGCCGCCAAAACCCGTCGTCCTTCGGCGGCCAATAAGTTAAAGGTTCGACAGGCTGCGGCCGTGTCCATGGCCTCGAGCCCAATGGGTGGCTCTCCTTCGGGCCCGCGTTGCATCAGGCTTGCCATGAGCCGCGGGCTGGGCATGACCTGTCGGCGGCCCGTGCCCAACAGGATGAGTTCGGGTGCGCGGGCCCGCCAGGCTTGAAGGTCTGCGGCGCTAAGGCTGCTGACATTGGTGCAGGACCAGTGCTGGGGAGGGGTGTCGGAGGTGACGAGGACAGAGTCGGTGAAGCGCGACCCGTTGATCGTGAGATAGCCAGGCCCGTGGGCGGTGATGCTGAACTGGCTGGGCGGCAGGTCCGGCTGCAGTTTGGTTGGCATTGGATTCGAGACTATCAGAGTTTCGCGACTTTTTTGCGACCGCTCCTCTAGGCTAAAGTTAGGACTTTTCCCAAGGTCTGGTCCTCTCCATGAAGCCCTTCCCACGCATCCAGCGGCTGCCTCCGTACGTTTTTAACATCACGGGCGAGCTGAAGATGGCCGAGCGACGCCGCGGTGTCGACATCATTGACATGAGCATGGGCAATCCGGATGCGGCCACACCTGCGCACATCGTTGAGAAGCTGGTGGAGACCGCTCAGAAGGAGCATACCCACGGCTATTCGGTCTCCAAGGGCATTCCCAGGCTGAGAAAGGCCATTGTGGGCTGGTACCAGCGCCGGTACGGCGTGAGCCTCGACCCAGACACTGAGGCCATCGCCACGATTGGATCCAAAGAGGGTCTGGCCCACCTGATGCTCGCCACACTCGACCGTGGTGACACCGTGCTGGTGCCCAACCCGTCCTATCCCATTCACATCTATGGGGCCATCATTGCGGGGGCCGACATTCGGTCCATCCGCATGACCAACGATGTCGACTTCTTCGAGGAGCTCGAGCGGGCCATTCGGGAATCGATTCCCAAGCCCAAGATGATGATCCTGGGCTTTCCGAGCAACCCCACCGCACAGTGCGTGGACCTGCCATTCTTCGAGCGGGTGGTGGCCCTGGCCAAGGAGCACGGCATTCTCGTGGTGCACGACCTGGCCTATGCCGACATCGTATTCGACGGCTACCAGGCGCCATCGATCATGCAGGTTCCCGGTGCGCGCGATGTTGCTGTGGAGTTTTTTACGCTGAGCAAGTCATACAGCATGGCGGGCTGGCGAGTGGGTTTCATGGTGGGCAATGCCGAGATGGTGTCGGCCTTGGCGCGGATCAAGAGCTATCACGACTACGGCACCTTCACGCCCATCCAGGTCGCCTCGGTCATTGCACTGGAAGGCCCCCAGGATTGCGTGGAGGAGGTTCGACGTCAGTATCAGTCCAGACGTGATGTGCTCGCGCGCGGCCTTCTGGATGCAGGCTGGACGGTAGAGGTGCCCAAGGCCTCGATGTACATCTGGGCGCGCATACCAGAGGCCTATCAGGCCATGGGGTCCTTGGAGTTCGCAAAGAAGCTTCTTCTCGAGGCTCGCGTCGCGGTCTCCCCTGGTATCGGATTCGGAGACTACGGCGACACCCATGTTCGTTTTGCGCTCATTGAGAATGAGCAGCGCATTCGTCAGGCCGTCCGCGGCATCAAAGACATGTTCCGCAAGGATGGCCTCATCAAACTGCCGGTGGAGCCTGGGCAAGACGGGCAGGGCAGCCTGGCTGGAGCCGAGACATGAGCACGCCAGTGCCGCTTCGGGTTGCCCTGGCGGGGCTTGGCACCGTGGGAGGCGGCGTGGCCGAGTTGCTGCGTCGAAACGCAGAGATCATTTCTCAGCGGGCTGGCCGCCCGGTGACATTGGTGGCCGTGGCAGACCTCGACCAGGCCAAGGCCAAGGGGCTTGCTGGCCCGGACTCTCAGGCCTTCTCGGATGCGCTCGAGATGCTGGCTGCGGTCAAGCCCGATGTCTTGATCGAGCTGATTGGGGGTTATGGATACGCAAAGACCTTGGTGCTCGGCGCCATCGAGGCCGGTGTGCACGTGGTCACCGCCAACAAGGCCTTGCTCGCGGTGCACGGCAATGAGATTTTTCCGCTGGCCGAGGCGCGTGGTGTGCAGGTGGGCTTTGAGGCCTCGGTGGCCGGGGGCATCCCCATCATCAAGGCCCTGAGAGAGGGGCTTGCAGCCAACGAAATTGAGTCGGTCGCCGGCATCATCAATGGCACCACCAACTTCATTCTTTCCGAGATGCGCGACAAGGGCCTCGGATTTGATGAGGTGCTGGCCCAGGCCCAGAAGCTCGGCTATGCAGAGGCCGACCCGACCTTCGATGTCGAGGGTGTGGATGCGGCCCACAAAATAACGCTGCTTGCGGCCATTGCCTTTGGCATGCCGTTGGCGTTTGATCGTGCGCATGTCGAAGGCATTCGCGGGCTCGCCTCCATCGACATTCGCCATGCAGAGGAGCTGGGTCACCGGATCAAGCTGCTGGGCATCACACGACGTCGGCCGGAGGGGGTAGAACTGCGTGTCCATCCCACGCTGGTGCCCGCCAAGCGTCTTCTGGCCAATGTCGAGGGGGCCATGAATGCGGTGCTGGTCAACGGTGATGCCGTGGGGCACACCCTCTACTACGGCAAGGGGGCTGGTGCAGCGCCCACGGCGAGCGCAGTGGTGGCCGACCTCATCGACCTCGCTCGGCGCCACGGCTGCGAGGGCGGCATGGCCGTGCCCCATTTGGGCGTGGATCCCCGATGGCGTCGGCCGCTGCCTGTGCTGCCCATCGAGCAGGTCACCTCGGGCTACTACTTGCGCCTGCGCGTGTCTGACCGGCCCGGGGTATTGGCCGACATCACGCGCGTTCTGGCCGCCGAGAGCATCTCCATCGATGCCGTGGTTCAGCATGAGCCGCAGGACGGCTCCGGCCAGACCGACGTGGTGCTGATCACCCACCGCTGCCTAGAGGCCGCCGTCATGCGGGCCACGGAACAGCTCGAGGCGCTCGATGCCGTGCTCAAGCCGCTGGTTCGACTTCGGGTGGAATCCTTCTCATGAGCCTGGGCTATCGGTCCACGCGATCGGAACAGCGGCTCGGAACCTTCACCGACATCCTGCTCGAGGGCCTGTCCCCCGACGGTGGGCTGGCCATCCCCGAGCGGGTGCCGGGCCTGCCGGCGTCGCTGCAGCAGCTCTCCAAAATGGATTACCCCAGCCTGGCCGCCGCCGTGGTGGGTGCCTATGCCGATGACATTCCCGCCCAAGACCTGGCCGAGCTCACGCGCAGGGCTTACACGGCGCAGCGATTTGGCAGTCCGGCCATTGCGCCGCTGAGCGCACTGAGGCCATCCGGGGGCACGCCCATGGCCCTGCTCGAACTCTCCAATGGGCCCACACTGGCCTTCAAAGACATGGCCATGCAGCTGCTGGGGCAGCTCTTTGAGTATGTGCTCGAAAAGCGTGGTCAGCACCTCAACATCCTTGGCGCAACGTCTGGCGACACCGGCAGTGCCGCGGAATACGCCATGCGAGGCCGGCGTGGTGTTGCGGTCTTCATGCTGTCGCCCGAGGGCCGCATGAGCGCATTTCAGCGTGCCCAGATGTACAGCCTGCAAGACCCAAACATTCACAACCTGTCTGTGCCCGGCAGCTTCGACGACTGTCAGGACATGGTCAAGGCGGTTTCGGCAGACCTTGATTTCAAGGCCCGCCACGCGATTGGATCGGTGAACTCCATCAACTGGGCCCGGGTGTCCGCGCAGATCGTTTATTACTTCGCGGGCTACTTTCAGGCGGTAGCCCAGAATGGCCTCACGCTCGGTGCACCCGTCTCCTTCTGTGTGCCCTCTGGGAATTTTGGGAATGTCCTGTCGGGCCACATGGCCCGGAAGATGGGCCTGCCCATTGCGCACTTGGTGGTGGCCACCAACGAGAACGATGTATTGCACGAATTCTTCGAGTCAGGCGTCTATCGGCCGCGAGGGACGGCTGAAACGCACCGAACGTCCAGCCCGTCTATGGACATCTCGAAGGCCTCGAACTTTGAGCGGTATGTCTTCGACCTCGTGGGATCCGATGCGAAACGGCTTGCGGCGCTCTGGCAGCAGCTGGCCTCCGAGGGCTCCTTCTCGCTCAACGATGAGGCGAGCCGACAGGCGGTGGTCGCCTCTGGCATGCTGTCCGGCCGAAGCCACCATGCAGCCCGCATCGAGACCATTCAGTCGGTCTACCGTGATGAAGGCCGGATCATCGATCCGCACACAGCCGATGGCATTTTTGTGGCCCGACAGCATCTTGAGCCCGGGGTGCCCATGGTCTGCCTCGAGACGGCACTGCCGGCGAAATTCGGCGAGACCATCGAGGAGGCTCTCGGTCGTCCAGCACCCAGGCCGCCCGGCTTTGAGAACATCGAGTCATTGCCACAGCGGGTCACGAGCATCTCCCGTGATGTCGCCCTGCTCAAGGCCCACATCGCTCAATCGGCGGGGCACGCCTGAGGTGAAGACACTGACCGAGGCCATGGACTGGCTTCTGGCGCAGTCTGGGCCGCCGCCACAGGCCCAGAGGATTCCCACTGCGTCTGCGCTGGGCCGCATTCTGGCCGAGACCATTCATTCGCCCCTTGCCGTGCCAGCCTTCGACAACGCGCAAATGGATGGCTTTGCGGTGCGGTCTGGCGAGATCCAGTCAGGCACTGTCCTGCCGGTGTCCCAGCGCATCCCGGCCGGAGCGGTGGCCGAACCCCTTCTTCCACAGACTGCAGCCCGAGTCTTTACAGGGGCGCCCATGCCCGCTGGTGCGGATGCAGTCGTCATGCAGGAGGACACCGAAATCCTGGCGGACGGCCAGGTTCGCTTCCACCAGTCCACGGATGTGGGGCAGTTCGTGCGATTCGCCGGCGGTGACCTGCAGGTTGGTCAGGTGGTGCTGCCTGCGGGCCGTCGGCTCTCCGCGGCCGACGTCGGGCTGCTGGCCTCCATTGGGCTGGCCGAGTTGAGTGTCTATAGAACGCTCCGGGTGGGCGTCTTTTCCAGTGGAAACGAGCTGCGTCAGCCGGGTGAGCCGTTGGGAGAGGGCCAGATTTATGACAGCAATCGACCCATGATCATGTCCCTGGTTCGGGGCATGGGCCTGACGGTAGACGACCTGGGCTCCCTGCCAGACTGCTTCGAGACGACTCGGCGGCGAATGTCCGAGGGTGGCCAACAGTGTGATGTCCTGCTGACCTGCGGCGGGGTCTCGGTGGGAGAGGAGGATCACATCAAGTCGGCGGTCACGGCGGAGGGCACACTCGACCTCTGGAAGATCGCCATCAAGCCCGGTAAGCCATTTGCATTCGGCCGGGTGGGCCGTGCAGCCTTTCTGGGCATGCCGGGCAATCCGGTCTCTGCCTGGGTGACCTTTGTCTTGCTGGTGCGCCCATTCTTGCTCAAGGCCTCGGGACAGGTGGATGTCTCGCCGCGGTCGGTCTGGGTGCCGGCAGGCTTTGACAAGCCCACCACCGATGCCCGCCAGGAATTCCTCCGCGCCAGCATCGACCCCTCCGGGTATGCCGTCCTTCATCCCCGGCAGAACTCACAGATTTTGTCGTCCATTGCGGAGTCCGAGGGGCTTCTAGAGGTGCCGATGAATGCTCCAGTCGCAAGGGGAGATCGGCTTCAGTTCTTCCCGTTTCCCATGCTTCTGGCCTAGCATCTGCGAATGAGCGCATCCATCGACGTCACCCTTCGGCTCTTTGCGGGTCTGAGAGAGGCCACGGGCGTCGAGCAAGAACGCCTTGTCCTGCCTCCCGGCACGCGGGTGGAACAGGTTCGCACGCAGCTGGCCGACCGCGGAGAGGCTTGGAGCAGGGGCCTTCGAGATGCCCAACGCACGCGTGCTGCGGTGAATCATCAGCTTGTGGATGAAGGCCACGAGTTGCGTGAAGGTGATGAACTGGCCTTCTTTCCACCGGTCACCGGAGGCTAGCCACATGCCTGGTTCGTCGGTGTTGCCGTATCAGGTCAGGGTTCAGGTTCAGGCCGAAGACTTCAATGTCCAGGCCGAGCTCGAGGCCCTACGGAGACTGCCCAATGGCGATTGGAACGGCAAGATTGGCGCGGTGGCGAGTTTCATTGGCACGGTTCGAGATCTCAACGAGGGCACCGACGTCGCCCGCATGGTCCTGGAGCACTACCCAGGCATGACCGAAAAAAGCATCGAGGCCATCATTGATCAGGCAGAGGCTCGCTGGCCACTGCTCGGTGTGCGGGTGGTTCACCGCATCGGCGCCTTGCTGCCCGCCGATCAGATCGTTCTGGTGGCGGTGGCCAGTGCCCATCGTGAGGCGGCTCTGGAGGCCTGTGCCTTCATCATGGATTACCTCAAGTCGAAGGCGCCTTTCTGGAAGAAGGAATCCACGCCGGATGGCGAGCGATGGGTGGATGCCCGCGTGAGCGATGCAGCAGCCCTTCAGCGTTGGTCCTCCTGAGGACCCCTTGAAAAACCGGGGGTTTGCCCCCACCTCACTCTCCAATTGCGGCTCTGTCCGCCACCACATGAAGGGAGTGTTCCCATGCGTCTCGACAAACTCACCACAGCATTCCAGCAGGCCATCGCCGACGCTCAGAGCCTGGCCATCGGTCGGGACAATCCATCGATCGAGCCCCTCCACCTCCTGATTGCCCTGCTCGAGCAGTCAGAGGGTGGTAGCCGATCCCTGCTCTCAAGGGCCGGTGGCAACGTCCAGAAGCTGGCCGCGGATGCGCGCCAGGGGCTTGAGCGTCTGCCAAAGGTGTCTCAGGCCACCGGGCAGGTCACCATTGGGTCTGAGCTCACACGCTTGTTGAACCTGACGGACCGCGAGGCACAGCGACGAGGCGATCAGTTCCTGGCGAGCGAGCTCTTCCTGCTGGTCTTGGCCGACGATAAGGGCGAGGCGGCTCGACTTCTGCGGGACGCGGGCGTGAGCCGCAAGAGCCTGGAGATGGCGGTCGATGCCGTTCGAGGTGGTGCGGCCGTGAGCAATGCGGAGGCTGAGGGCCAGCGTGAGTCGCTCAAGAAGTACACCGTCGATCTCACCGAGCGGGCCTTGGCGGGCAAGCTCGACCCGGTCATCGGCCGGGACGACGAAATCCGTCGTTGCATTCAGATTCTGCAGCGCCGAACCAAGAACAACCCTGTCCTCATTGGTGAACCCGGTGTCGGCAAGACAGCCATTGTGGAAGGCCTTGCCCAGCGCATCGTCAATGGAGAGGTGCCCGAAGGACTCAAGGGCAAACGTGTGCTCACCCTCGACATGGCAGCGCTGCTTGCCGGCGCCAAGTTCAGAGGCGAGTTCGAGGAACGGCTCAAGGCGGTGCTGAAGGATGTGGCGGCCATGTCCGAAAGCGGTCAAGGGCATCCGATCGTCTTCATCGATGAGATCCACACCATGGTGGGTGCCGGCAAGGCTGAAGGCGCGATGGATGCTGGCAACATGCTCAAGCCCGCGCTCTCTCGCGGCGAACTGCACTGTATTGGCGCCACCACACTCGATGAGTATCGAAAGTACATCGAGAAGGATGCAGCCCTCGAGCGCCGCTTCCAGAAGGTCTTGGTGGGTGAGCCCACGGTGGAGGCGACCATCGCCATTCTGCGTGGACTCCAGGAGCGCTATGAACTGCACCACGGCGTTGACATCACCGATCCGGCCATTGTGGCGGCGGCCGAGCTCTCAAATCGTTACATCACAGACCGCTTTCTGCCAGACAAGGCGATCGATCTCATCGATGAGGCGGCCAGCCGCATCAAGATGGAGATCGACTCCAAGCCCGAGGTCATGGACAAGCTCGACCGCCGGCTGATCCAGCTCAAGATCGAGCGCGAGGCGGTTCGGAAGGAGAAGGACGATGCCTCGAAGAAGCGCTTTGAGCTCATTGAACAAGAGATCGCCCGGCTCGAGCGTGAGGTCTCAGACCTTGAGGAGATCTGGCGGGCTGAAAAGTCTGCGGTGCAGGGGTCTCAGCACATTAAAGAGGAAATCGAGCGGCTGCGCCTGGAGATTGAGCAGCACACCCGCAAGGGCGACTGGCAGAGGGTGTCTGAGCTTCAGTACGGCCGGCTGCCGGAGCTGGAGTCGCGCCTGAAGGCTGCCGATGCCGCGGGCCAGCCCGGAGAGGGCCCGCGGGCCCGGCTGCTGCGCACGCAGGTCGGTGCTGAGGAAATCGCTGAGGTTGTCTCCAGGGCCACAGGCATCCCCGTCTCTAAGATGATGCAGGGTGAGCGCGACAAGCTGCTGCAGATGGAAGATTTCCTTCACCACCGGGTGGTGGGCCAGGACGAGGCGGTCACCCTCGTGGCCGATGCCATTCGACGCTCCCGGGCGGGCCTGTCCGACCCCAACCGGCCTTATGGGTCTTTCCTGTTTCTGGGTCCAACCGGCGTGGGCAAGACAGAGCTCTGCAAGGCACTGGCCCAGTTCTTGTTCGACTCCGAAGATCACCTGGTGCGCATTGATATGAGTGAATTCATGGAGAAGCATTCGGTGTCTCGATTGATCGGTGCGCCTCCCGGTTACGTGGGCTACGAGGAGGGTGGAACCCTCACCGAGGCGGTACGCCGCAAGCCTTACAGCGTCATCCTGCTCGATGAGGTGGAGAAGGCCCATCCGGATGTCTTTCATGTGCTGCTGCAGGTTCTCGACGATGGCCGTCTCACCGATGGGCAGGGCCGCACGGTCGACTTTCGCAATACGGTGGTCGTCATGACCTCGAACCTCGGCTCCCAAGAAATTCAGCGGCTGGTCGATGCGCCCCGGGCAACCGTGAAGTTGGCTGTGATGGAGGAGGTCAAGCAGCACTTCCGGCCCGAGTTCATCAATCGCATCGACGAGATCGTGGTCTTCCATGGGCTCGACCGGACCCACGTGCGCAAGATTGCAGGCATTCAACTCGAGCGGCTGGGGGCTCGACTGGCCGAGCGCG
This sequence comes from Pseudomonadota bacterium, assembly GCA_041163175.1. GTDB lineage: Bacteria > Pseudomonadota > Gammaproteobacteria > Burkholderiales > Burkholderiaceae_A > Hahnella. The sequence goes on from JBEARM010000008.1 coordinate 18,734, forward strand.
ACCTTCGCCTGGAGATTTCGGATGAGGCCCTCGATGAGATTGCCAAGGTGGGCTTTGATCCGCTCTTCGGGGCCCGACCGCTCAAGCGTGCCATCCAGTCCCAGATTGAGAACCCCATCGCAAGGCTCATTCTGGAGGGACGGTTCGGCCCGAATGATGTCGTGCCAGTCGATCTCCACGACGGCCAATTCTCGTTTGAGCGGGTGGTCCATTGAGCGAGGTCATGCCCAAGAATGCCTCTGTCTGGCGACGATTCGTGGGCATGGGCTATGAGTTCTTCCTGCTGGTTGGCCCGGTGATGGTGGTGGCCTTTCTCTACAGTTTCCTGGTGGGCCAGACCGACCATGCCGATGAGGGCAAGCGGGTCGGGCTCCAACTGGTGCTGTACCTCACGCTGCTGGGCTACTTCGCCTGGAGCTGGAGCCTGGGGCGGGTGACACTGCCCATGCAGACGCTTCAGCTCCAGGTGGTGGATGCCGCCACCGGGGGGCCGATCACCCGGCTTCGGGCCTTCACTCGGGCCTTTGTTGGGAGCTTGTCCTTGGTGAGTGGTCTCTGGCTGATCGTGGCGCTGATGCGCCGAGACCGTCAGACGCCCCACGACCTCATCACTCGAACCCGCCTCGTCCACGCGCCACGTCCGCGGCCAAGTTGACCCTTTTTTAAGGCCCGACTATCATCCTGGGCTTGCCGATTGAAGCGTCGAGCCTCGGCCCACAAGGCTTTTTGGCTCGCCGATCCATCAGCTTCAAGCCCCTGCTCGATGTCTGTGTCGTCGATTGCTCGATGGCGCCGACGGGTGGGGATCACTAGAACTGTTTAGGACCGAACAACATGGACATCACAGGCGCGGAAATCCTGGTGCGTTGCCTCCAGGAAGAGAAAGTAGAGCATTTATTCGGATACCCCGGCGGGGCCGTCCTCTACATTTACGACGAAATTTTCAAGCAGGACAAGGTCAAGCACATCCTCGTGCGGCACGAACAGGCCGCCGTGCATGCGGCCGACGCCTATTCGCGGTCGAGCCAGAAGACGGGCGTCTGCATCGTCACCAGTGGCCCCGGCCTGACCAATGCGGTCACGGGCATCGCCACGGCCTACATGGATTCCATCCCGATGGTCATCATTTCGGGCCAGGTGCCCACCCACGCCATCGGTCTCGATGCCTTTCAGGAGTGCGACACCGTGGGCATTACACGGCCTTGCGTGAAGCACAACTTCTTGGTTAAAGACGTCAAAGAGCTGGCCAGCACCATCAAGAAGGCCTTTCACATTGCACAGAGCGGCCGGCCGGGCCCTGTGCTGGTGGACGTTCCCAAGGACATCACGCGCGATCGTTGCAAGTTTGAGTACCCCAAAGAGGTCTCGCTGCGATCTTACAGCCCGGTGGTCAAGGGCCACCTTGGTCAGATTAAAAAGGCTGTGCAGATGATCCTCTCTGCGGAGCGGCCCATGGTCTACTCCGGTGGTGGCGTGATTCTCTCGAATGCGTCGGATGAACTCACCGAGCTTGTCGACCTTCTCGGGGCACCCTGCACCAACACACTCATGGGCCTGGGGGCCTATAAGGCCAGTGACTCGAAGTTCCTGGGCATGCCCGGCATGCACGGCACCTACGAATGCAACATGGCCATGCAGCACTGCGATGTCCTCATTGCGGTGGGTGCGCGGTTCGATGACCGCGTGATTGGCAACCCGAAGCACTTTGCCCAAAACCCCCGCAAGATCGTTCACATCGATATCGATCCATCGGTCATTGCCAAGCGAGTCAAGGTCGACCTTCCCATCGTCGGTGATGTCCGCGAGGTCCTAAGAGACCTCATTGGCATCCTCAAGGAGGGCATGGCCTCGGGTAGCAAGCCAGCCGCCAAGCCCTACGAGGCCTGGTGGAAGCAGATCACGGAGTGGCGCGGCCTGAACTGCCTCGCCTACAAGTCCAGCGACGAGGTGATCAAACCCCAGTCGGTGGTGGAGGCCGTCTGGCGGCTCACGAATGGCGATGCCTTCGTGACCTCGGATGTTGGGCAGCACCAGATGTGGGCGGCCCAGTACTATCGCTTCGACAAGCCGCGTCGCTGGATCAACTCCGGTGGCCTTGGCACCATGGGCGTGGGCCTGCCCTACGCCATGGGTGTGAAGTTTGCGAATCCAGATGCCGAGGTGGTCTGCATCACGGGTGAGGCCTCGATTCAAATGAACATTCAAGAGCTCTCCACCTGCCAGCAGTACCGCATCCCGGTCAAGGTGCTCAACCTGAACAACCGCTATCTGGGTATGGTTCGGCAGTGGCAAGAGATTGAATACGGCTCGCGCTACTCCGAGAGCTACATGGATTCCCTGCCCGACTTCGTCAAGCTTGCGGAATCATACGGCCATGTGGGCATGCGCATCGACAAGCCGGCCGACGTGGAGCCCGCCATTAAAGAGGCGCTGGCGCTCAAGGATCGGCTGGTCTTCATGGACTTCATCACCGACCAGACCGAGAACGTCTGGCCCATGGTTCAGACAGGCAAGGGCCTCACCGAGATGCTGCTCGGTGCAGAAGACCTCTGATGGAGCGCGACATGAGACACATCATTTCCATTCTTCTCGAGAACGAGCCCGGTGCGCTCTCGCGCGTCGTGGGCCTTTTCTCCGCGCGTGGCTACAACATTGAGTCCCTCACAGTCGCACCCACCGAAGACCAGTCGCTCTCCCGCATGACCATCGTGACCCGTGGTTCTGAGGATGTGATTGAGCAGATCACGAAGCATTTGAACCGGCTTATTGAGGTGGTCAAGGTCATTGATCTGAATGAGTTCCCCCACATGGAGCGCGAGCTCATGCTCATCAAGGTCCGTGCGGTGGGCAAGGAGCGCGAAGAGATCAAGCGCATGGCAGATATTTTTCGTGGCCGAATCATTGATGTCACTGATAAGGCCTACACCATTGAGCTGACCGGAGACGGCAGCAAACTCGATGCCTTCATCGAGGCCCTAGAGGAGGGCACCATCCTCGAAACGGTTCGAACGGGCAGCTCTGGCATTGCCCGTGGTGAACGTGTGCTCCGCGTCTGAAAGGAAATGAAATGAACGTGTTTTACGACAAAGACTGTGACCTGTCGCTGCTCAAGGGCAAGAAGGTTGCCATCATCGGCTACGGCTCTCAGGGCCATGCCCATGCCCAGAATCTCAACGACAGCGGTGTCAATGTCGTGGTCGGTGTTCGAAAGGGTGGGCCATCCTGGGCCAAGGTTGAAAAGGCCGGGCTGAAGGTTGCCGAGGTCCGTGCAGCGGTGGAGGGCGCCGACCTTGTCATGCTGCTCATGCCCGACGAGACCATTGCATCCGTCTACTCGGCAGACATTGCACCGGTCATCAAGCAGGGTGCTGCCCTGGCCTTCGCACACGGCTTTAATGTCCATTACGGCCAGGTGGCGCCTCGGGCAGACCTCGACGTCATCATGATCGCCCCCAAGGCCCCCGGCCACACCGTTCGCCAGACCTACACCCAGGGTGGCGGTGTTCCCTGCCTGATCGCCATCCACCAGGACCAGTCGGGCCATGCCCGCGACATCGCGCTGGCATACGCCAGTGCGATCGGTGGGGGAAAGGCCGGCATCATTCAGACCAATTTCCGCGAAGAGACCGAGACCGACCTTTTCGGGGAGCAGGCCGTGCTTTGCGGTGGCACCGTGGAGCTCATCAAGGCCGGCTTTGAAACCCTGGTCGAGGCAGGCTACGCCCCCGAGATGGCCTACTTCGAGTGCCTCCACGAGCTCAAGCTCATCGTCGACCTCATCTACGAGGGCGGCATTGCGAACATGAACTATTCCATTTCCAACAATGCGGAGTTCGGTGAGTACGTGACCGGTCCAAAGGTCGTCGGGCCGGAGGCCAAGGCCGCCATGAAGCTAGCCCTGGAGCGCATTCAGACGGGTGAGTACGCGAAGGAATTCATCCTGGAGAACCGGGCCGGTGCGCCAACCCTTCAGTCGCGTCGTCGGCTCATGGCGGAGCACCAGATTGAGCAGGTCGGCGAGAAGCTTCGGGCGATGATGCCCTGGATTCGCGCCAACCGGATGGTGGACCAGACCCGCAACTGATGGACGTCGATCGCTATCCCCATCCGCTGCTGGCCAGAGAGGGGTGGTTCTACTCCTTCCTGGCCGTGGCGGCTGCTGTGACGGCCACGGCCCTCGATGCGGAACTCTGGTCTGTTCCCTTCTGGGTGGTGGCCATTTTCGTGCTTCAGTTTTTTCGAGACCCTCCGAGGGTCGGCCCCTCTGATCCGAATGCCATTGCAAGTCCTGCCGATGGCCGCATCGTCTTTGTCGGCCCCGAGGCAGACCCCCTCTCCGGCGAGCCGGCATTGAAGATCAGTGTCTTCATGAATGTGTTCAACGTGCATTCGAATCGTGCGCCCATTGCCGGCCGGGTCTGCCAGGTTCAGTACTTTCCCGGTCAGTTCGTCAACGCGGCGCTCGACAAGGCGTCCGCCGAGAACGAGCGCAATGCCATCGTGATGGAAGATGACCAAGGCCGTCGCCTCACAGCCGTTCAGATCGCTGGCCTGGTGGCGCGGCGTATCCTCTGTTATGTGGAAGAGGGAGACAGCCTTCGCCGAGGAGCCCGCTACGGCTTCATTCGATTCGGCTCGCGGGTTGATGTCTACCTCCCGGTGGGGAGTGAACCGTTGGTGATGCTGGATCAGAAGGTGTCGGCCCACAGCACGGCCTTGGCCCGTTGGCCGGCCCCCGCATGACCCGTCCCATCCTTCCCAGGCGCCGGCAGTCCATTTATCTGCTGCCCAACCTTTTTACCACCGCCTGCCTGTTTAGTGGTTTCTTCGCTATTGTCATGGCGATGAACAACCAGTTTGCCCAGGCTGCGGTGGCCATCTTTGTGGCCATGGTCCTCGACAGCCTGGACGGCCGGGTGGCTCGGCTCACCAATACCACCTCCGACTTCGGTGCCAACTACGACAGCCTGGCCGACATGGTGTCCTTCGGGGTGGCGCCCGCGCTGGTGGCCTATGTCTATGCCCTTCAAGGCATGGGCAAGCTTGGCTGGCTGGCTGCATTCATTTACGTGGCGGGCGCGGCCTTGCGGCTTGCTCGCTTCAACACCAACATCGGCGTGGTCGACAAGCGATTCTTTCAGGGCCTGCCCAGCCCCGCGGCCGCAGCCCTGGTGGCTGGCCTGATTTGGCTGGTCACCGATCTCCACGAGGCGCGCTTCATCACCTACAGTGCAGCCGACCTTCGCTGGCTCGTTTGGGGTGTGACCCTCTATGCCGGTGTGACCATGGTCAGCATGGTCCCCTTCTATAGTTTCAAGGACATCAATCTGCGGCGCAGCGTGCCGTTTGTGTTCGTGGCGCTCGGGGCGTTGGTGCTGGTGTTGGTCTCTCAGGACCCCCCGAGCATGCTCTTTCTGGCCGTAGCCGCCTACGCACTCTCCGGCTATGTGTTGTTTTTCTGGCGCAGGGCCAAGGGCCGGGGTGGCGATTTATTTGTTGAATCGGATTCAAAAGATTTATAGTATGAGCATCATGAAATCGATGTCGCCTCGCCTTCGTGGCCTGCTTGAGCATCTATCCCTGGGTCGACTGCGCCCCGGGCGCTAAACATCGACCCCCTCCGGCTGTCCGCGCCGGTTCAAGTCAGCGGACCAACCCCTATCTCGAATTTGTTGCTCAAGGAGCCTCATGATGGCTGATCAATTGGTGATTTTCGACACAACGTTGCGTGACGGTGAGCAGAGCCCCGGCGCATCCATGACCAAGGACGAAAAGGTTCGCATTGCCCGGCAGCTCGAGCGTCTGAAGGTCGATGTGATTGAGGCCGGCTTTGCGGCTGCAAGTCCCGGCGATTTTGAGGCGGTGCGGGCCGTGGCAGAGACCATCAAGGACAGCACGGTCTGCTCCTTGGCCCGCGCCACCCCCCAGGACATCGAGCGCGCCGGCACTGCGGTTGCACCAGCGCCCCGCAAGCGTATTCACACCTTCATCGCCACCAGCCCAATCCACATGGAGAAGAAGCTGCGCATGAACCCCGATCAGGTCGTCGAGGCGGCCATTGCAGCGGTCCGTCAGGCACTCACCTACACATCGGATGTGGAGTTTTCCGCCGAGGATGCGGTTCGTTCAGACATCGATTTCCTCGTTCGCATCTTCGGTGAAGTCATCAAGGCTGGGGCCAGCACGATCAATGTTCCGGACACCGTCGGCTACAGCGTGCCCGGACAGTGGGGTGATCGAATGGCGCAGCTCATCGCCAAGACACCCGGGGCAGACAAGGTGGTCTGGTCCACCCATTGTCACAATGACCTCGGCATGGCCGTGGCCAACTCGTTGTCGGCAGTGCTTGCAGGCGCCCGGCAGGTGGAATGCACCATCAATGGCCTGGGCGAGCGGGCTGGCAACGCGAGCCTTGAGGAGATTGTCATGGCCGTGAAGACCCGGCGGGATGTCTTCGGATGCGACTCCGGGATCGACACCAGTCAGATCGTTCCGGCCTCGCGGCTGGTCTCCCAGATCACCGGCTATCCGGTGCAGCCCAACAAGGCCATTGTGGGGGCCAATGCCTTTGCCCACGAGTCCGGCATTCACCAGGACGGTGTGCTCAAGCACCGCGAGACATACGAGATCATGCGTGCGGAGGATGTTGGCTGGACGGCCAACCGCATCGTGTTGGGCAAGTTGTCGGGCCGAAATGCCTTCCGACAGCGCCTTCAGGCCATCGGCATTGAGTTGGAGGGCGAGCAGGCGCTCAACGATGCCTTTGCCCGTTTCAAGGCCCTCGCAGATCGAAAGACGGAGATCTTCGATGAGGATCTCCACGCCATTGTCTCGGGCGAGCAGGAGCCCAGCGCAGAGCGCTATCGGCTCGTGTCCTTGTCCCAGCATTCCGAGATGGGTGAGCAGCCCATGTCGAAGGTGGTCTTCTCGGTCTCGGGCCAAGAGGTTCGCTCGGAGTCCAACGGCAATGGCCCTGTCGACGCCACCGTCAAGGCCATCGAGCAGGAGGTCAAGAGCGGTGCAGAGCTCTTGCTCTTCTCGGTCAATGCCATCACCACGGGCACGGAATCCCAGGGAGAGGTCACCATGCGGCTCTCCAAGGGAGGGCGGATCGTCAATGGGATGGCCTCAGACCCAGACATTGTCGTGGCCTCGGCCAAGGCCTACCTCAATGCCCTCAACCGGCTGGCAGCAGAGCCAAGGGTGAATCCGCAGCAGCCCTAGGCTAGGCTTGTCTGGATGCAGTAAATCCAGTAAAATCAAGCGTTTTCAATAGCACGGCGCGCCCGGCAGGCGTGTCCGCAAGTTCAATCCTTTTTTCTAGGGGTTTTTGCCATGACCGTTGCACATTTGCCCAAGTCTGAGATCGTTTCGCAGTTCCAACGGGCGCCAGCCGACACCGGCTCGCCCGAAGTTCAGGTGGCCCTGCTCACCGCCCGTATCAATGAGCTCACGGCCCATTTCAAGATCCACGCCAAAGACCACCACTCCCGTCGGGGACTTCTTAAAATGGTGAGCCGTCGGCGAAAGCTGCTCGACTACCTCAAAAACACAGACCTACCGGCCTACCGCACGCTGATTGAGCGACTGGGCCTGCGCAAGTGATGCATGCCACGCCAGATCCGGGCCTCGGCCCAACGTGATCTGGCGTTTTTGTTTGGGCCCTATGCCGCCCGCCCAAGCCCTCTGCAGCAACCGCGCATTCATTTAAAGGAACAAACGTGTTCAACATCGCCAAAGAAACCTTCCAGTACGGCTCCCAGACGGTCACCATCGAGACGGGTGAGATTGCTCGCCAGGCCAGTGGCGCCGTGCTCGTTAATGTCGAAGACACTGTGGTGCTTGCCACGGTCGTGGCGGCGAAAACCGCCAAATCTGGCCAAGATTTTTTCCCGCTCACCGTCGATTACCAAGAAAAGACCTATGCCGCTGGCAAGATTCCAGGCGGCTTTTTTAAGCGTGAAGGGCGCCCGAGCGAGAAGGAGACCCTCACGTCTCGTCTGATCGATCGGCCCATTCGGCCGCTTTTCCCCGAAGGCTTCTACAACGAGGTGCAGGTGGTCTGCACCGTGATGTCTCTCAACCCAGAGGTCGATCCCGACATCGTGGCCATGATTGGCACGTCTGCTGCCTTGGCCATTTCCGGCGTTCCGTTCGATGGCCCCATTGGTGCGGCCCGTGTTGGCTACGTGAACAACCAGTACGTGCTCAACCCCACGGCCACCCAGCTGAAGTCCTCCCGTCTCGACCTTGTTGTCGCGGGCACCGAGGCCGCCGTACTCATGGTGGAGTCCGAGGCCGACCAGCTGACCGAGGAGATC